>CAZAFZ010000041.1:0-7654 GCA_964484745.1 uncultured Gammaproteobacteria bacterium
CCAGCGAATAAGCCCTGTTCCTGAAGACAACCTTTAATCCGGAATTAGCGTCAATATAATTCCTTTTAGGGTCGTGACAGCCGAGTTTTCCGTTATAAGATATTTCATCCAGGATAATCCATTCATAACCAAGTTTTTTAATCAGCTTGGCCGTTCTGGCGTTATAAGCCATTTCGGGAAGAAAGAAGCCTTTTAGCTTGATTCCCTTGCCAAAACGGCTGATCAGGATCCTTTTATTTTCTTCAATCTGCTGAATCGCTTCTTCCTCTCTAACCAGCGGAAGCAGCGTATGGTATGCCGCGCTGCCGGTAAGCTCAATCTGGCCTTGGTTGATCAATTTTAATATCCGCAGAACGAGATCATGGTATTTCAATTCCTCGTCAAGCCGGGCCAGCAGGCAGCCGGCGATATTCAAAGTAAACTTCGCCTGAGGATTTTTTTCCAGGGCGTCAATAATGAATTTATAGCTTTTTTCCGTAGCATCAACAATTTTTTCCTTGTTGATATTAGCCGGCTGGTAGAGATGCAGGAAGTTTATCCAAAGCATAATTTCGCAAAACGCGTAACGCGTAACGCGTAACGCAGAGTAGTTAATTTTCAATTTCTCCCGCTCTTTCATATTCCTTAGCTGGCGGGATCCCGCATATCTCCGCCCTTGGCGGAATGCGGGATAATTTTCAAGCAATTTCCAATGTTAAAAAATGTTTTAATTTTTAATTTAGTTTTTGGATTTTATTTGAAATTTAACAATTAATATTTGCCTGCCTGCCTGCGAGGCAGGGATTTAAATGATTTTATCTTCTTTTTTGTTCTTCCTATCTATTAAATAGATGTCGTTATGCGTTGTGTGTTACGCGTTATGCGGATTTATCCATTTTTTAGCTTCAGCGCTTTTTTATACAGGTTGATGTATTTTTTGGCTGGTATTTCCCAGCTGTTCGACTGCATCATGGCGGTTGCCATCAAAGAGCTCCAGATATCTTTATGTTTATGCGTTTCCAGAGCCCGGATAATCGCGCCGAACAATGCAAACGGATCGAAGTGGTTAAAGCTGAAGCCGTTGCCGGTTTTTTTCAAGGGATTGAAATTTTCAACAGTATCCAAAAGGCCGCCGACCCTTCTGACGACAGGTACACAGCCGTATCTCATCGCTATCAGCTGGTTTATGCCGCACGGCTCATGGTAGGAGGGCATCAGGAAGATATCGGAACCGGCATAGATCAATGTTTCAAGGCTGGGATTTTCATAGTAGGAGAACCAAGCTATTTTTTTAGGATGCTTTTTGGTTTGTTTTTTAAGTTCATTGATATAGTTTTTGTCTCCGTCCCCCAGGATTATCAGCTGGATGTCAAGCCGTAGCAGAGATTCGAGAATCTTTAGTACCAGCTCAAAACCCTTTTGGAAGGTTACCCGGGAGGTTGAGCAGAGGATTGGAATATACCGGTTGATCGGCAGGCCAACTTTTTTTTGCAGGAACTCCTTGTTGGCTTTGCGGTCGTTTAATTTGCCGAAGCTGTAGTTTTTGGCCAAACCAGGGTCAGTTTCCGGATTATATGTGAAATAATCTATTCCGTTGATAATGCCGTACAGCCGATTGGCGCGATTTTTCAGGATAATATGCAAATCCTGCCCTCCTTCTTTGGTCATTATCTCTTCCTTGTACTGCTCGCTGACAGTATTGATGATATCGGCGTTCATTATCGCCCTTTTAGCAAAATTGATGTTCTCGAAATCAGGATCGGAAGTTAAAGGCAATTTTGCCTTGCCGTCGTCCTTTTTATCGGCAGGCACCTCCCACCAATTGTGGCCCATCTGAAAGACAAGATTATGTATCGTAAAAATGGTTTTAGTCTTTTCCATGGTAGCGGAATCCCTGAATTCCGTTTTCAGGAGGTAAGGTATCAAGCCCGTATGCCAATCATGGCAATGGATTATGTCGGCCTTGAATTTAAGCAGGGAAATGAGCTTAAGCGCGGCTAGATTGAAAAGATAGAACCTGGCGTTTTCGTGCCCGGAGCCGTAAAGCTGGAATTTTTTGGAAAAATATTTCTTATATTCAATGAAATAGACCGGCAGTCCGTCGGCCAGATGGCCGAGCCAATAATTGACGTAAATCGATTCCTTCTCGTCAGCATAAACTTTTATGTTTGCGAATACAATTTTTAATTTATGTTTTTCCAAGTCAATATGCTTGCCGTAATAGGGAGTGATGCCGATCACTTCATGTCCGAGCCTTCGAATCGCTTTCGACAAACTGCGTGATACATCGGCCAAACCGCCGGACTTCGAGAAAGGCGAAACTTCGCTGGAAACAAATGCGATGTTCAGTTTATTGGACATTTATTTATCCTCTGCTATAAAAAGACCGCCATACCGGCAGTCTTTGATGATAAAGGGTATTTTTATGTAATTTTTCCCATAAAGAAGGGATCTTTATGTCCGGCCGTCCTAATTTCCATGGCGATTTTTTTTATCAGATCCTTGGTAACATCCCTTCCGCCCAGTCCGATGATAAAGCTTCTTACGGTTTTGCCGGTGTTCGACAGCAAGGCCTTGATTTCAAGCGCTAACGGTCCGGTTTGACCAAGCGAAATGGCTTTATCCAGTACCGCGACATATTTGGCGTTTTGCAGCAGCTTGCCGAGCTCTTTTTCCGGAAAAGGACGGAACGTTCTGATTTTAATGACCCCTACCGAATTGAGAAAATTGAATTTTTTGCAGTTCATATCGTCAATTGCGTCTTTGATCGTGCCGACAACGGAACCCATGCCGATCAAAACGGTCTTCGGATTCGGCGGCCCGTAATATTCGATCAATCCGTCCGAATGGGGATGGTGATGCTTCGCGCCCTCCGGTTCCAATATATTCTGCAGATTCCTGTACTCCACGTTGATGGTTTCAGCCGAATTTTTTAGATCATCATGCAAATCCTGCCTGATCTCCATATAATATGCCGGCGCCGCGAAAGCCCCGAGAGTAATCGGTTTGCGCGGATCCAGATATTCTCCTAAGGCCGGTTTATAGTCGGGCAGGAATTTTTTAATTTGTTTAACCGTAGGTATTGTAACAGGTTCGTAGGTATGTGTCAAAACGTATCCATCAACATTTATCATGGCCGGCAAGCGCAGCTGCTCGGCCACTTTAAAGGCCAGGAGATGCTGCAAGACAGCTTCCTCTGCATTCTCGGCAAAAAACATGATCCAGCCGGCATCCCTGACCGACATGGCGTCTTGCTGGTCATTCCAGATGGTGATCGGAGCGGAAACGCCGCGGTTGGCGCAGGTTAGAACGACCGGCAAGCGCATTCCGGCGATATTATAGACGACTTCGTTCATCAGCAGGAGACCCTGCGCGCTGGTTGCGGTATAGACCCTGACACCGGTAGCGCTGGCTCCTTCAACGATCGAAGCGGCGGCAAATTCGCTTTCCGCCCTGACATATTCATAATCGGCCTCGCCGTTCGCTTTGAATTGGGCCAAATCCTCGACAATATGGGTTTGGGGAGTGATGGGGTAGGCCGAAATGACGGACGGCTTGATATTTTTTACGGTTAAAGCAATCGCTCTGGAACCTTCGAGTATTTGTCTCATAATAATTTAAAATGCAAAATGCAAAAATCAAAATGACATATCAAAATTTATAATTAATTTTACATTTTTCATTGTCATTTTACATTTTCATTTTTAATTTTTACATTATTTATCTATCTCCATCTCTATCGCCTTAGCCGGGCACTCTGCGGCGCAGAGCCCGCAGCCTTTGCAGTAATCATAGTCGACCCGCGGTTTCGGCTTTCCTTCCTTGTCGGCTATCATGGCAATAATGCCTTCCGGGCAGACGCGGGAGCAGGCCCCGCAGGATATGCATCTGGAATGATCCATCTTCGGGCTGAAAGAGCGCCACCCGCCGGTTTTATTTTTAACGGTTGAACAGGGCTGGGAGGTGATGTCAATTTTCATAAATTATAATTCGAATGCTCCGAATTAGTATCCGAATGCTCCGAATGAATACTGCAAATGATTATTTGATATCCGAATATATATTATATTATTCGGATGCTTTTATATTTTAATGAAATAATTATTTTTATTCGAATTGTGCCAATTCGGGGTATTCGGATCTCATTCGTTGATTCGGATTGTATTATATGCTGTTTCTGCGGCTTTGATGTTTTTTCCGATGATTTCCTGGCCTTTGTCTTCGAACTTTTCCTTGATGGCGGCTTTCAGCTGATCAAGGCTTATCAGGCCCGTAACCGAAGAAAATACGCCAAGAATAACGGTATTGATGATATTTTTTTTAAAAATCGAAAAGGCGATTTCGGTCGCATCAACGGTATGAATATTTTTCGCCGGTGCGGCCAGCAGCTTGGCGGATTCCTCCGCTGAACGCCTGGTGTTAATTATTATTTTTGTTCTTGGGCCGCCGCCTTTGGTCAGGTCCAGGGCGCCGACCAGGGAATCGTCCTGGATTATGATGATATCGGGATGGTAAACCTGCTCCCTCAATCTTATCGGTTTGATATCTATCCTGGCATAAGCTTCTATCGGTGCTCCCGTACGTTCAACACCGAATGAGGGGAACGCCTGCGCTTCTTTGCCGGCTTTAAAGGCTGCAATCGCGATCAGTTCGGCTGAAGTTACTACTCCCTGGCCGCCGCGGCCGTGGATACGGATTTGAATCATAAAAAAAATAAATTCTAAATTTGAAATTCTATATTCTAAACAAATCCAAAATTCAAAGCGCAAAATCCAAGACCTTATATATGTTTTGAATTTAAGATTTTGGTCATTTGAATTTGTTTAGAAGTTTAATATTAGGATTTCTTAATTTTTTTGGATTAATGCATCAATTAATCCGAAAAATGTATCTCTCGGTATGTCTCCGTTTACCCTATAGCCGTTAATAAACCAGGTAGGTGTACCGGTGATGCCGAGTGATTGACCCTCGCTGTAGTCTTTCTGGATGGCGCTGAGATATTTGTTCGCATTCATGCAAGTTTCGAATTTCGATGTGTCCGCACCGATTTGGCCGGCGATAAGCGCCACTTCGCTTCCTTCCGCAACTCCCTGGTTAATGAACAATTTGTCGTACATCGGCCAAAACAGGCCTTGTTCGCCGGCGCACCTTCCGGCTAATGCCAGCAAATCCGATTCATCATGCAAAGGATAATCCTTGACTATGAATCTGACCTGGCCCGGGTATTTGGCAGTAATTTCACGGATGTTGCTGAAAGAATTTTTACAGTAGAGGCAGGCGAAGTCCGAAAATTCGAAAATCGTTACGATTGGGCTGGATGCGCCGATCCAGTAGTTTCCGTCGGCATTTATATCGTATTTATTTCCTTCTAATAAATGCGTAACGTCGATATTTTTTTGATCCGGGGAGCCCTTTTTAATGCCGCCCATCAAATCCAGAACGTAAAAGATGAATGCGGAAAATAAAACCAAAAATAAAAATGCTAATAACAGCAAAATTTTTCCGAGCTTCGTTTTAGGGGAAAACATGCCCATTCTGATTTGTATTTTTGGACGGAATAATTTAAAATTATAATAATATTATAACACTATTTTATGGCAAGAACAAACCGCCAGAAAGAGCTGGAAGACATGGAGCGCAAGGCGGATTGCAAAGTTGCCAAAAGAGCCGGAAAGAATAAGCCTAGCATGATAGTGGGCGGGGCAAGCGTAAAAAAATTGCAAAAAATTATCGGTAAAAGCTAGATTTGCGGATAATACATGATTGACAAATGCAAGAATATAGGTTATTCTGATTGGCTATTGAAAATTTATCGTTTTTTTAAAATTTTGTATCCTCAATGGCTTTGTTGTTAATTTAAGAAATTTAAGCTTGGTAAAAAATAAAATTCAATCCATTCGCAGAAAGTTTCGAGAGGGGAAAAGGTGGATAATAAAGAGACTGCCATAATCCGCAGGAGATTGCTACGGCCCAAAAAATTAAGGTTAAAAGAAGAAGCAAATGGACAAAGAAAGGCATCAAGCGACGACCCGGACACTTTGAGGCGACCACCGGTTAGAATTTACCAAACAAACGGGCAACGAAAATAGCAACGTCAAGCCATAAGGGGGTGAGATGAGTTACGGTTTAAAAGAGTGCTGCATTTTTTCAGTTTGCTGGCATCTATCAGCCGGCGGCGATCGGGACGACCAAATTAGCTGCTCGTGCGGCAAAGTATTGGTCTTCCGGGGTAGGTGGCTGGAAATGCACGCTAATGACTTTCTATTCGATGATAAGGGCATGTTTGAATATCCATGCCCGACTTGATCTTATATTATTCTGCCCAGGCGGGAAAAAGCCTGGGCATTTGATTTTTAACGAAAATTTAATTAAAATTAAATCCATAATGTCAATACGGCCATATTACTATTTAGTAAAAACCAATTATGCAATACGAACATAAAAAAATTGAAAAGAAATGGAAGAAAAAGTGGGAAGAGCGCGATGCATACAAAACGGCTGACGCAACGGACAAGCCGAAGTATTACATTTTGGATATGTTTCCTTACCCGTCAGGAGCCGGACTGCATGTCGGGCATCCGAAAGGATATATAGCTACGGATATTTATGCCCGCCTGAAAATGATGCAGGGCTTCAATGTATTGCATCCTATGGGTTGGGACGCATTCGGTTTGCCGGCTGAAAATTATGCTATTCAGCATAAAATCCATCCGCGTACCGCGACCGGGAAAAACGTCGCAACGTTTAAAAAGCAGCTCGGGCAACTGGGCCTTTCTTATGACTGGTCAAGGGAAATCAATACGACCGATCCGGAATATTACAAGTGGACGCAGTGGATTTTTTTGCAGATGTTCAAGCGGGGGCTGGCTTACGAGTCGTTCGAGCCGATCAACTGGTGTCCGGATTGCCAGACCGGTTTGGCCGGGGAAGACCTGGAAGACGGCAAGTGCGAACGCTGCGGAAGCGTAATCGCAAGACAGCCGATGAGGCAATGGGCGCTGAGCATCACGGATTACGCCGAACGCTTGCTTTCAGACCTTGAAAAGCTTCCGCATTGGGAAGAATCGATCAAGGAAATGCAGAAGAACTGGATCGGACGCTCCGAAGGAGCTTTAATTAAATTTCCAATTTCCAATTTCCAATTTCCAAACAAATCCAAATTTCAAAATTTAGAAATTCAAAACCTGTACATCGAGGTGTTTACTACGCGGCCGGATACGCTATTCGGCTGTACTTATATGGTGGTGGCTCCTGAACATCAATTAATCAAGAAGCTAGAAGCCAGGATTGAGAATCTAGAAGAAGCAAAGAAATATATTGAGCAGGCAAAGCATAAGACCGAGTTGGACCGCGCGGAATTGCAAAAAGAAAAAACCGGATTGGAGATCAAGGGCATCAAGGCAATAAATCCGGTAAACAACGAAGAAATTCCGGTTTTTGTCGCAGACTATGTATTGCCGGGATACGGGACAGGTGCGATCATGGCAGTGCCGGCCCATGATCAGAGAGATCATGATTTTGCCATGAAATACGGTTTACCCATCAGGCAAGTCATTATTTCATATGACGAATATGAAAATCAAAAATCAAAAATCAAAAATCAAAATGACAATTTAAAATTCAAAAAGCTTGAAATAAGCGCAGCATTTGAAGGTGACGGCATAAATATTAGTTC
>CAZAFZ010000041.1:7664-8322 GCA_964484745.1 uncultured Gammaproteobacteria bacterium
GCGAAGGAAAAGATGGTTGAGTGGCTTGAAAAGAACGGTAAAGGACGTTATGTCGAGAGTTATAAACTGAAAGATTGGGTTTTTTCGAGGCAAAGGTATTGGGGCGAACCGTTTCCGATCGTCTTCTGCGAAAATTGCAAGAACAAAAAGTACGACTATCTTATCCTGCATGGCTATGGAGCCGGACCGGAAGACAATTTTTTCCCCTGGCTGAAAGCAGAACTGGAATCGGCCGGGCATAAAGTCACTATGCCCGAACTGCCTAATCCTAAATCCCCGGATGTCTACGAGCAGCTGGAATTAGTCAAGCAGAATTATAAAATCGGTCCGGATACCATAGTTATCGGCCATAGCCTGGGAGGAGCTGTCGGCATGAAGTTGGCTGAACAGAGCGATAAAAAAATCCATAAGCTTATTCTGGTCGATTCGTTCATCCGGGATGAATTTTCCGATCCGGTATTCGCCAAGATGAAAAAGAAATTCGATTTCAAATTTGATTTTGGAAAGATCAGGGAAAATTGCGAAAAAATAATTATGCTTGCGGACGCGGAATTCAAAGTCATACCGAAAAATCACGTCCTTGGCATGGCCAAAGCGCTCGGCACAGCCCCGCTCATCAGATGGCCAAAGGTGGCCACATCCCCGGATTCGCCGGAAA
>CAZAFZ010000042.1:0-8311 GCA_964484745.1 uncultured Gammaproteobacteria bacterium
CCCAGATGTATGTGGGGAGAGCGCGCAGTCGTCAAATGAGGTATCAAATCCGGCCGGTAAAACTCCAGGTATTTGACCCAGCCGGGGCAGCAAGAGGTTATCATCGGCAACGTCCCCTTGTTAGCGATCCTTTCCAGCAGCTCGGCGGCTTCGACCATGGTCGTTACGTCAGCGGCGAAATTCGTATCAAACACGTATTGAAAGCCTAATTGTTTGAGCGCGGAAACGGTTAATTCCGTAACGCTGGTTCCGTAAGGCAGGCCGAATTCCTCTCCTAATGTTATCCTGACCGACGGCGCAAACTGGGCTACCAGCACTTTGCCTTTGCTTTGCCGCAGAACTTTTTCGACCTTGTCCCAATCGGCACGTTCCTGGGCGGCTCCTACCGGGCAATGCGCGGCGCACTGCCCGCAATAAATACAGTCGATTTCCTTGTTCTGGGTCGGCACAACCTCCTGATGAATGCCCTTGCCTTTAAGCTCCAAATAGTTGATTTTCTGCATTTTTGAACAGGCATCAATACAGTTGCGGCAGTCTATGCACTGCGTTCCGTCGATTTCAATTGCATTCTTGAACTGATGAACCATCCGGCCGTTTTTGCGGTCCGGAAACCTTTTAATGTCTATTTTATAGCGGTCCGCCAGCTGCAGCAAAATGCAATTGGTCCGCCAGATGCAGGTCGGGCATTTTTCCATATGTTCCGAAAAGATCAGTTCAATATTCATGTTGCGGGTTTTTTTGACCAGCTCGGTATCCGTCTTGACTTTCATTCCCTTCTCAACTTTTGTCGTGCAAGAAGTAGACAAGCCGTGCCTGCCTTCGATCTCGACAACGCAGATTCGGCAATTGCCCTTGGCAGGAAAATCGGGGTGCCCGCACAAACCGGGTATAAAAATTCCGTTTTGCCTTGCGGCAGCCATTATCGTATCGCCCTCCTGCGCGGCTATTTTTTTTCCGTCAACTGTTATCACGAACGTTTCAGGTTTGCTTTTGGGCTGAGATTTTGCTTTGCTGGTTTTCTTGACAGGCATAGATTTGTTTGTATGTTAAACCTTGGTTAATTTAATAGTCGTTAACGATAAAAATATATAAAGCAAGCTGCAACCGGATAAATTAAGAGCATTCTTTTAGGCTGCGATCAATCAACAATCTGAAAACAGGCTTAGGGCGAATATAATCAGTAAAAAGCTGATCAAGCGGAATTTGCTGTCTTAAATATCAAAGGATTTCTGAAATATTACCTTGCGGCAGGAAAGCCATATTTGGAGGTCCGGCCCGGCGCATTATTCCCTGGTACCACTGCGGGCAGGCCGCTTGTTCCATAAATTCTATTTCAAGCATTCGCAAATCATTTGCTTGGTGGCGTTAGGCAGCCTGATTTCCTCTTCAGGCATCTTAGAGACCACATTTTGGATATAACTCCTGATCGGTATCGGAACAGAGCAGCCAAGGCCGCAAAAGGATGCAAACCTCAAATTATCGAGTAATACGGCGATCAATTCCCAATCAGGATTCGGCTTATTGAGTTCGTTCCTCAGCCTGTAGGTGCCTTCGCGGCAGGGCGTGCATTGGCCGCAGGATTCTTTTTGGAAGTAATTAGCCCAATTGCGCAGAACCTGCAAGGGCGAGTGCTTGATCTTGCTGTAAACCGTAATGGAGCCTGCGCCCGTGACCGGCGCGTCAAGCTGGTCCGAATCCAAAACTTCTCCGCTGGCGCCTCCGCCGATTTGGACAAAAAAAGGATATCCGGGCAGATTTTTGGTTGCCGCCAATATTTCCGAGATTTTAGCGTTGATGTCGAATTCGTAGACCCCTTCCCACAAGCAATCGCCCGCGATGGTCACGAAACGGGTATTTTTATATTTTCCGATATTTACCTGATGGACATTATAAAAAGTTTCAACATTATTGATCAGGGTCGGATAGCCCCAAAGGCCTTTTTCAACCGGAAAAGGAGGGCGCAGCCTCGGTTCGATTTTTCTGCCCTCGATTGCATTCATGATCGAATTTTCTTCACCGCCTATATATCCGGCTTCGTGGGGCTTGATGAAAATATCGATTTTCGTATCATCGGTCAGTTCGCCCAAAACCCCTCCCATTTCTTGGTAGTACTTTTCGTTGATATAGATATAACCGCGTTCGGCTCCCAGAAAATGCACTGCTATTTTCATGCCGTCCACGACGCGATCGGGCCATTTGCGCAGGACGAATCCGTCTTTTTTGACTCCGGGCTCTCCCTCGGATACATTGCAGATGACATAAGCCCTGCGCCCGTCCGGATTCAATTTAGACATATTATCCTTAACTGCCTGCCATTTCATCCAAGTCGGGTAGCAAGCTCCGCCCCGGCCGACCAAACCTGCGGTTTTAAGCTTAGCGATGATATTTTGATTAATATTAGCTTTGGCCATAAATTTTCATTTTTAATTTCATTTTTCTTGGAATTATCAATTCATCGATATTTAAATTTTAATATAACCTTTGATTGGAAGTTATACTGGAAATTGAAAATCAATTTGAAAGTTAATTGAATTCAATAAAGCTTATTTTTTTGTACATACAGGCATATATCCGCTAAGCGGTTCGAATAACCCCATTCGTTATCATACCAGGCAAAAACCTTCAGCAGGTCGCCGCCGATGATTTTAGTCAATGGAAGGTCGACTATCGCACTGGCAGGATTTCCTATCAAGTCGGTTGAAACGAGATGCTCTTCAGTAACTTTCAATATTTCTTTTAGATTAGGCATTTTTGAGGCCTTTGCGAAAGCGTTATTTATGCCTTTTTCATCCGTTCTTTTTTTCAGAATATAGACAATATCGCAGATTGAAACAACGGGCGTTGGCACCCTGATGGATACTCCATCGAATTTGTTTTTAAGCTCCGGAATGGCTTCGGTGACCGCAACAGCCGCTCCGGTCGTCGTCGGCACCATGTTCAAGGCAGCGGCTCTGGCCCTCCTTAAGTCTTTGTGCGGCCCGTCAACGAGCACCTGGTCGGCCGTATATGAATGTATCGTGGTCATGATCGCTTTTTTGACGCCGAAATTCCTGCGGATCACTTCGGTAACGGGAGCCAGGCAATTGGTCGTGCAGGAAGCCATGGAAAACACTTTGTCGCTTTTACGCAGGCTTTTTTCATTTACCCCCAAAACTATTGTCTTCAAATTTCCCTTGGCCGGGGCCGAGATGACAGTTTTTTTCGCGCCGGCTTTTATATGCATAAGAGCTTCGTCTTTTTTTGTGAACCTGCCTGTCGATTCCACTACCAGGTCAACATCCAATGCTTTCCAGGGCAATTTTCCGACTTCCCTTTCTGAAATGACCTTGATCTTCCTGCCGCCGATTATCAGGCTGCCGGCCGTATAAGAGATGCGCTTATCGTATATCCCATAACAGCTGTCATATTTCAACAAGTGAGCCAATGTCTTCGTGTCGGTCAAATCGTTTATCGCAACGATCTGCAAGTTGGATTTTTTTTCCAATATTGCCTTAAGAACCGCTCTCCCGATGCGGCCGAAGCCGTTAATTGCGATATTCATGTTATCGGTTTGTTTTTACTGTATATGGTATTGCCTAAAAAAATATTTTCAGCAATATGGCCAGATAGCAGTAAAAACATTAAATTATTAATTTAACTTCATATATTATAGCATAAAAGCTGGATAATTTAAAAATAATAATTAGCATTTTTTTTTGCTAAAATAAAACAAAGGCTTTTAACAGCCTTGATTTTTTCGTATTGGAAATGATAATTATTTTTTTGCCGACAGATCAACTTCGATTATCGCCTTGCCTTCACCGCTTTCATCCAGCAATTCGACATTAACGGTCCTTTTCATCGGATTCTGCGATAAAACTACCGCCTTTTTGCCGCCGACCCTGATTTGATCTCCGACTTTGGGAAGTTTCTCGGTTAAATAACGGTAGCCTTCGTTTTCATAGGCCAGGCAGCACATCAGCCGGCCGCAAATTCCAGATATCCTATCCGAGCCGCGATGGGCGCATTGCTGGAGATCGGCCATATCTGAAGTAATCGAGCTGAGTTCACCCAGGAATTTTTTGCAGCAAAGAGGCATGCCGCAATGGCCGCAATCTCCGCGCATTTTCGCTTCGTCGCGTATCCCGATCTGATGCAGCCTGATCATCGAATTGTAGTGCTTGGTCAATTCCTTGACCATCTCCCTGAAATCGATGCGTCCATCCGCTATGAACGCAAAAGTTATCCTGTTGCTTTCGTAGGAAAAACGCACATCTACCAGCTTCATCGGCAAAGAATATTTTGTTGCCAGCATTTTGCAGTACTTCAGGGCTTCTTCTTTCTCTTTGGGCTTATTGATCTTGTTGAAATCATCCTTGGTTGCCAGGCGGATCACGCCCTTTAAATCGCTTTGGTTCTCTTTTTTCGCCTCATCCGCGATATCTTCCATTTTTTTTATATCAATAACCTCTCCCAGTTCATGGCCGAACTCGGTTTGGACTATCACGTAATAGCCTTTTTGGATCTTTATTTCCCCCTGTTTGAAATAATATATTTTATCCCACGGAGCGAATTGGACCAGAGCTATATTCATAAGCTTAAAAAATCCTAAAAACCAAACCCTAAATACTAAATAAATTCAAAATTCTTCCGCTCTTTCTAATTCCTTGGCAAGCTGAATCCCGCATAATCGCTAGGCGATGCGGGAAAATATTTCAAATCCGAAACAATTTTGTATTTTGGCCATTATTATCTTGTTTAGAAATTCTAAATTAGGATATAGAATTTCTAAGTAACTGGTTAGAAGCTGTACCTTATGAACTTTTCAACCTGTACATCCTTCAGGAAATCCTTTACTTTCAATTTCTCGTCTTTGATATATTCCTGCTCCAGGAGCACTATTTCCTGGAAATACTTATTGAGCTTGCCTTTGATGATATTTTCGATCATGTTCTCGGGCTTGCCTTCGTTGGCCAGCTGTTCGCGGTAAATTTCCGTCTCGTTTTCTATTTCGGCGATCGGAACTTCTTCCCGGCTGATGTATTTCGGGTTAGCCGCCGCAACGTGCATGGCGATTTCATAGGCGATTTCCTTGGCGCCGCTGTCCGCGACTGATACCAATACTCCGATCCGCCCGCCGCCGTGGCTGTAGGAAGATACTGCTCCGGATGACGCAAGAATGTCGAACTTTTTGATTTCGAGCTTTTCTCCGAATACTCCGCTTAAAGCATCCAGACGGTCCTTTACCGAATTGCCGTCGCTCATTTTCAAGCTGAACAATTCATCCATGGTTTTCGGTTCCATCTCCACGATCAAATTGAAAACGTCTTTTGCAAAGTCCCTGAATTTTTCGCTCCGCGAAACAAAATCTGTTTCGGAAGCGAACATGGCCATATACCCCTTATTACCGTCATCATTAACGGCTAAAGAGATTATGCCTTCTTGGGCCTCGCGGTCGCTTCGTTTTGAAGCTTTGGCAATGCCCGTTTTGCGCAGTACATCCATCGCCTTACCGCTATCTCCGCCGGTTTCCTCCAGCGCTCTTTTGCAGTCGGACATGCCAGCGCCTGTTTTATCGCGTAATTCCTTGATTGCGTCGATAGAAATAGTCATATTTTTTCAGTTCAACTCAAAAATAATCTTCTGCAAGCCTTCTGCCCCTTACGGCAGAAATTAATTAAATTTCAACACTATAAACCTGCTATTCATCCTTAATTTTCCGATTATTGGCTGTAATTTTCAGCAATGGCTTAAGTCTATTTTCAAGCTGAGCTCTATTTTTATATATTTTTCTCAATTTTTTTCCTGCCCTCCATGACCGCGTCTCTAAGGGTGTTCATGACCAATTCAATGGTTTTGGTGGCATCGTCATTGGAAGGAATCACGTAGCTTATCCCTTCCGGGTTTGCATTCGTATCGCAGACTGCAATAATGGGTATTTTCATCTTCAGGGCCTCCTTAAGGGCCGTTTCGTCTTTTTTCACGTCCCAAATGAATATGGCATCCGGCATTTTATCCAAGTCGATCAACCCGCCGACGCGATAGTCCATTCTGCCCAGCTCTTTTTCAAAATTCAACCTTTCTTTTTTGGTATACTTGTCCAGTTTGCCAGCCGCCAGCTTTTCCTTAAGATCCCTGTACCTTCTGATCATTTTTTTCACCACGGAGAAATTCGTCAATAATCCGGCCAGCCATTTTTCGTTGACATAGGGCAGCTTCAGCTCGTCGCCGACTGCCTTGAGCTTGCCCTTGACCTGGGTCTTGGTGCCGACCAGCATCAGCACTTTGTTTTCGGCTATCAAACCCGCAATGTACTCCATTGCTTCGGCAAGCTTCCGTTGCGTGATTTCCAGGTTAATGATATGCACCCCGGAACGGGATGCGAATATATACGGCTCCATTTTAGGATACCATTTGGATGTGCGATGGCCGAAATGCATTCCGGCAATCAGCATCTCTTCGATGCTCGGGATTTTTACCATAAGTTTTCCTTTTAGCCTCTACTCTTCACCACTCCGCGAAACGGAGCAAGGAAAATATTCAGAGTATGAGTGATTAATAAAATTCTGCCAGGCCGTTTTACCGGCCGCCGGCGCTCGTCAGCCAATCCGCGGAAACTAAATTCCATCTTGAAGCATGGCTTGTCAGCGAAAAAAAATTAACAAATATTTTCTGGAGGCATGAATGGTCTAAACATGATTCCTTGAACTGCCGCTGCTTTCTGCGCAATATTCTATCCGTACCATAACACAATAAACGGCATGCTGAATATCAAGCCGTTTTTATTATTCGAAATTTCGCATTTCACGGCCGAACATTAGTTCTCGGGCTATTCAAGAAATTCATCGGGCTCCTCTCCGCATACAGCTCAAGCAATATGCAGAAGCAGCTAACTTTCCGATTGCGATCCGCAGTTTAGCATTTGCCCGATACCGCATAAGCACAGCCTTGATTTATAATGCTTTCTAAAATATTTGCTGTAAAAAATCCAAAATATTATTATCGGCATCCTGCCGCCGTTAAACATTGCCTGTAATCCGATTATAAAACAATATGATATTATTGATATTTTGTCAATATTACATATTTTTTATTATTTTAAAATATTTATGTTTAGTAATCAAATAATGGTATAATATTGTTAATAACTTATCATTTCAAATTAAAGCACTCATAGCTGACAAAAAATAATAGCATAATATTATGTCGACGAAAAAAGCATTATTAGTATTATCTCCATTTATCGCCTTGCTAATTCTCTCTTTTTTAATGATAGCGCTTGGCCAGATCAGGGTTCCCGGCAATGAAGCTAACCCGCAAGATTTAAATAAACCATTGCCAAGCAAAGTATCGGATCCAAAAAACGAAGAAGTTGAAGAAATTGAAGCTGTAATAAACCAAAAAATTGAACAGAAAATGGAACAAATAGAAAAAAAGCCGGTTGGCCAGGCGTTTTCCCAGGAAGAAATAGATTTTTTGGTAAACCCGAGAGGGGCTGCGATGGATGAAGTTATTGAATCTTCTACAAAAAAACCTGATTTAAGCGAATGACAATGGCAAAGTTTAGCTTTTTAAATGCCTGAAAAAAACGAAGAATTACCCTTTCAAAAAAACGGCTAATATTAAAGAGCATTATCAAACAATCAACATCATAAAATTATAACAATTTAAAATTCTTATGCATTATTTGAAATCCTCCAAAAAAACCATATTGAAAATTATAACCGGAGTAATTCTGCTCTTGGGGGTTTCCATTTCTCTCCAGAACATTATGGCGGCCTGGAGCCCTCCTCTTGCAAGCCCGCCCAATTCCAATACTCCGGCCCCGGTAGATGTAAGCGCGTCCACGCAAGCCAAGGCCGGCTCATTTCAATCAGGAGAAATTATCGTTGCCGGCTATAACATCTTGCCCGGAGGAACAGGGTTATACGTGCCGTCGGGCAATGCTCTGATTAACGGCGGGAACATAGGAATAGGCACTCTGGCCCCGGCCGAGAAGCTTCAAGTGGTTGGCGTCTCGTTAAGCGACGATTTCTGCCTGAATTCGGACCCGACCCTGTGCCTTTCCAGCGCGGTCGGCGGGTCAGGCAGCATCCCCAACGATATCGTGCTGGACAACGGCAAATTCATCAAGGGAAAAAACCTGAACCTGGAAATCAGCAATTTGATCGGCATCGAGGAAGGCAGCAAGACGATATCCATAGGACAGTATTCCGCCGCTACGGACAACCTGCGCATCTACACCCCCCAAACGGCCGGGCGCTACGTCAGCATCTACGGCTCGAGCGATATCGCCGTGTTCCGCAACGACGGCAATGTCGGCATCGGTACC
>CAZAFZ010000043.1:0-8264 GCA_964484745.1 uncultured Gammaproteobacteria bacterium
TATGCTGTGCGCTCCGGAGCCTTGCTCGGAATTATTTTCCGTTGCATAAGACCCTATAATGTCCTTAAAGATATTGTCCGTTATAATCTGCTTTTCATCGATATTCATCAGCGGGTTGCTTTTTTTGACTTCTATCAAAAAGCTTTCGGTCAGCGTTTTATCCAGATTTTTGATATTGGAACCGCCTCCGCATAAATATATGCAATTCAGCGGACCGCGGTGTTCATAATGGTCGTAATAATAGTTGATGATATCGCCTATTTTTTTGACTATGGAGCGGATCAATTCGTTCAGCACGTTTTTAATCACGCCGTTCGCCCTCGATTCGTCGACTCCGCAGATGATTTTCGCTTTTTCGGCCTGCTCATAGCTGATGGCCAGCTGGTCGGCGATCATTTTTGTTGTTTCATGGCCTGTAATCGGAACGCTGGCGGATAAAATCAGCGTGTTATGGGAATAGATAGACATGCTGGTGCGCTTCGATCCGATGTCTAAAATGCCGTAATTTTTCTGCAGGGCTCCTTTAAAGCGCGGGTTTTCTTCGGAAAGAATGCTGCGGCAAATGGAAATCGGCTCTATTTCAAGAGCAACAAGCGATAAATTCATGCTGTCGAATACAGCTTTGTATTGGTTGACGAGATTTTTCGGAGCAGCGCCGATCAGGATGCAGGATGTGCTTCCGATGCTTTCCAAAACTTGATAGTCGAAATACAGTTCCGTTACCGGGATAGGCACGTTTTTTTCAAGTTTTGCCTGGACCTCGGCTTTAATGTCGTCGGTGCGGTTAATTTCAATGTATTTAATGAAAGTTTTGGTGTCAGGCAGGCAGGCAACAACTTCTTCAACTTCGAACCGCCCGTATTTAGGCGAAGTTAGCAGGCGGGTGAAGTTTTTCTGGAATTCCGCGCGATTGGCAATCTCTCCGTCCCTGATTGTGTTTTCAGGCAATACTACCCTGCTGACGGCCTTAAACTTGATTTGGTCGCCGTTTTTTTCGAGCTGGACCGCTTTTAAGCTGTGGTCCGATATATCGAGGCCGAGCGGATACTTTGCTTTGGGAAAAATATGCATAATCTTAATTCGCGCTAGATCGCGCTGGTAATTGTCATCATTGGCATTAAAATCGCGACTGCGATTCCGCCTACGCCCAGGCCTAAAAACAGAATTAAGACAGGTTCTATGATCGCAGGCAGATTTTCCATGATTTGGTCGATTTCATTTTCGTAAAACTCGGCAAGCTCTTCCAGGATATTGTCCAATTCTCCGGTTTCTTCGCCGACCGATATCATCTGGACGATCATCGGAGGGAAAAGGGCAGGGTATTGGCTGATTATTTTATTGATTTTATCGCCTTTTTTGATCTTTTCAGCGATATCATGCAGGGCGTTGCGATAATGCAGATTGCCCAGCACGTTGCCCGCAATGTCAAAAGTCTTAATGATCATTATATCTGTTTTTAAAAGCGAACTGACGGTCCTGGCGAATTGTGCGATGTTGATCTTTTTAATAATGCCGGAAATGACCGGAAATTTGAGGAGCAGAGACTGAAAGATCATTTTTCCGGTTCTGGTTCTTAGGATTTGGACAATAGCCGCAACCGCAATAATAAACGAAATTACGGAAAGAACGGCGTTATGAACGAGAAAATTCGATAAGCCGATCAGGATTTTGGTGGGAAGGGGCAATTCCGCGTTGAATTCGGTAAAAATGCTGGTTATCTTGGGTACGATGAAAAAAAGCATGAAAGAACCTATGCCGAACATGGCAACCATAATGACGATCGGATAGGTCATGGCCCCTTTGACCTTTGATCTTAATTCATAGCTTTTTTTGGTTTGAATGTAGAGCCGCGACAGCACATTTTCCAGCTTGCCGGAAAGCTCGCCCGCTTCGATCATATTAATGAAAAGTTCACCGAAGGTCTTTTCGTATTTCCGCAAGCTGTCCGTGAAGCTGACCCCTTTTTCCACCTGGTTGCTGACATCGCTCAGGATCATTGAAAAATTTTTATTTTCCGTCTGCAAGGCCAGCGTCTTCAGCGCGGCAGAAAGAGAGATCCCCGCCTTAAGCATTACGCTGAGATGCTGCAGAAAAAAAAGTTTCTCCTTCAGCGGAACACCCTGCAGCTGGGCGAACTTCAGGTTGATATTATCGAGAAAACTCAATTTTTTTTCTTCGTCAGGAGCTGTTCCTGCTGCGATTGATCCTATATCTACGGCCATAAGATAATAATATAGCGTTAAAGTTATCTGCGGAGAAATGATGCGGTCACTCTTTGGTTACCCTCATGATTTCTTCGATCGTTGTCAGCCCGTTTTTGGCTTTAATGAATCCGTCCTCGACAATGGTCAGAATTTTTTGGTTTTTGGCTACTTTTTTAATATCCTGAATATCTGATTTTTTAAGAATTAGGCCGGCAATCTCTTCGTTTATTTCCAGGACCTCATAAATGCCTATCCGTCCTTTATATCCGGTGTTATTGCATTGTTTGCAGCCTTTTCCCCGGTAAAAGAGCAGCGATTGCAAACCTTTTTTCGCGTCCATAATGGTATTTTCCTCAACCAATACCGACAGCAGGTCGGTTATATCAAGATTTTTTTCCAATTCGACCACGGTATCGGAATCCAGATTAAAGCTTTGGATGCAGTTCGGGCAGATTTTTCTTACCAGGCGCTGGGCCACTATTATATTGGTAGTCGTCGCAACCAGAAAGGACGGAACGCCCATTTCGGACAGCCTGGGAAGAGTGGTGATCGCATCGTTGGTATGCAGGGTGGATAATACGAGGTGGCCGGTCATGGCGGCATGGACAGCGATCTCCGCTGTTTCCTCGTCACGGATTTCCCCGACCATGATAATGTCTGGATCCTGGCGCAACAGCGAACGCAGTCCTGCCGCGAAAGTGAAGCCGATTTTCGGATTTATTTGCGACTGGTTGACATGCTGCATCCGGTATTCTACCGGGTCTTCAACCGTGGAAATATTGACTTCCGGCTTGTTTAATATATTCAAAATCGTGTAAAGCGTGGTAGTTTTCCCGGATCCTGTCGGACCGGTAACCAGGATCATTCCGTGCGGCTTGGTAATGCTCCTTTTCAATACTTCCAAGCTGCGGGCCTGGAGGCCCAGCTGTTCAAGGCTCAGAACCTGCGCCCTTTCGTTCAGCAGGCGCATCACTATCTTTTCGCCGTCAAAGGTAGGAATAATGGAAACGCGGAAAGAAACCTTATAGTCCTTGTCTGCTATTTTGAAGCGCCCATCCTGGGGCAGGCGGTGCTCATCGACTTTTAAATTGGATAAAATTTTGATCCTGGCGGTAATTCCTGACTGCAGCTCCTTGGGCAGGGTCATGACCGTGTGCAAGATGCCGTCTATCCGGTAGCGCACAATCACGTCTTTTTCTTCAGGCTCAATATGGATATCGCTGGCTTCTTCGAATACGGCGTACTCGAGCAGAGTATCGACGACCTTGACTATGGACAAATCGGTTGCTATTTTTTTCAGGTCCTGGCTTTCTCCTTCCTGCTGTTCTCCCAAATAATTGAATTCCGATTTTAAGCTTTTATGGTATTGCTTGAGAGCCTCCTTGATGCTGTCAGGTGTTGTCAGATATAATTTCGGTTCAAGGCCGGTTTTTTTCTTGATAAATTCCACTATTTCTATATTGGTCGGATCGAGAGTGGCGATTTTGATTTCCTTATTGTTTGCGTCAAAGGCGATTATTTTGTGGGTATTTGCGATCATTTCCGGGATTGAAATTAAAACATCTTTGCGGATAACCTGCTCCTTAAGGTTTAAAAATGGGATTTTGTAATAATTTGCGGCATTCTCGTATAATGTGACGGTATTCAGGATCTTTTTTTCAATCATGTAATCCTCAACTTTTTTGCCGTTAACTTTTGCTTCTGCGCTTAATTGGTCGAATTCAGTTTCGGATAGTATATCGCTGGAAATCAGGATTTTTTTCAATTGATGGTTGGAAAACATAATTTATAGTCCAAAATAAACAAGTTTATAATTCAGTTATTATAAATTAGTGCGCCGTTGCAAGTATTAGTTTAATTATAACATAAATTGTGTTTTTAAGTAAAATATATTGCATTATTTATTTAAAAATGTGTGTTAATATGTTAAGATGTAGGCAATATCATAAAAAAATTAATTTTTGGACTGGCATGCAAATTACGCAGTTAATCAATAATATATCCTCCTTTTTACGGGCATTTGCCGCAAATTTCCGCGATACGGCGATCGATGTTTTGGCTCTGCCGTATATTAAACTATTGACTGCCCTGAATCTTTTATTGAACGCCTTATTGTGGTTATCAACATATGCCATAAATACGCTGGTCAGCCAGGAGCTGATTGTTCTGCATTATAACGTCGATTTTGGAGTTAATCTGATCGGGTCGTCGCATTCATTATACATGATTCCAGCTCTCGGGCTCTATATCGTAACGGTTAATTTTTTTTTGTGCGTGTTCATTAAGACCGACCGCCGGCTTTTCGCCTATTTATTGAATGCGGCCGCATTGTCCGCCGGTTCGTTCCTGCTGCTTGCCCTGGGAAGTTTGTATCTGATTAATTTTAGATAATAATATGAGTGCGTTTTATATCATAAAAATTCTTTTTTTTGCGGCATTGGCATTCATCTTTACCGCGGCATGGACCCCGCTTTTGACGCATTTTCTGTATAAATATAAATTAGGCAAACGGATCAGGAACAACGGGTTAACCCCGATATTTTCGTCCTTGCATTCCCATAAGCAGGGAACGCCGACCATGGGAGGGGTTTTGGTCTGGGGCACGACCTTGTTTTTCGGCATTCTTTTCTATTATATTGCCAGCTTGACGGATATCGGGGCTTTGCAGAATTTAAATTTTCTCAGCCGCAGCGAAACTTTGCTGCCGCTGGGAGCACTGGTCCTGACTGCCGTAGTCGGATTGATTGACGATTTCTTGGATGTCAGGGGCAAAGGGGTTTTCGGAGGAGGCGGATTGAACATCCGCCACCGCCTGCTGATTTACACTCTGATAGCGGTTGTCGGAGCCTGGTGGTTTTACTTTAAATTAGGCTGGGATATTTTCTACGTGCCATTCGTCGGGTACTTTACGGTCGGCTGGCCGTACATGCTGATTTTCATCTTTGTGCTGGTGGCAACCGCTTTTTCGGTGAATGAAACCGACGGTTTGGACGGATTGGCCGGCGGAGTGCTTTTGGTCTGTTTCATGGCCTACAGCATCATAGCTTTCAGTCTTGGAAAATACGATTTGGCCACTTTTTGCGGAGTTATCGTCGGTTCGCTGCTGGCTTTTCTCTGGTTCAATATTGCGCCTGCCAGATTTTATATGGGTGATACCGGAGCCATGAGCCTGGGGATTACGCTGGGCATCATCGCTCTGCTGACCAACAGAGCGCTGTTTTTGCCCGTAATCGGGTTTATTTTCCTGATTGAATCGCTGTCGGTGATCATCCAGCTGATCTCCAAAAAAATCCGGGGCAAAAAGATCTTCAAGTCTTCGCCGTTACACCACCATTTTGAAGCAGTGGGCTGGCCCGAAACCAAGATAGTCATGAGATTCTGGGTAATTTCATGGATTACGGCGGCGGTCGGATTGCTGTTATTCATTCTGGACAATGTCTTATCGAATTTCTAACCCTAAGCAAACGCTAACATGCGCCGGATGATTGATTTAAAAAAAATTTATAAGTTGCTTTTCGGCGGCCGTTCCGGAACCCGCGAAGGAGACCGCTATCTTTTATTTATCATGCTGATTCTTTTGGTTTTCGGGCTAATAGTGCTTTTCAGCGCATCGGGGGCCATTTCCTATCTGAAGTATAACGACAGTTATCGGCTGATCAAGCACCAGCTGATCGGTGTAATTCTCGGAGCGGCCGCATTTTATTTTTTTTCCACGATCAATTATTCTTTTTGGCGGAAGACAGCTTTTTTAATGCTCTTCATATCAATATTGCTTTTATCATTGGTATTCGTGCCATTTTTAAGCGCCGAATGGGGAGCGGCCAGGAGCTGGATCAGCATTTTCGGCTTTTCGCTCCAGCCTTCCGAGCTCGTGAAATTATCCTTTTTGTTTTATTTGGCCGCATGGATAGTCAAGCAAAAAGAAAAAATACGCGACTTCAAGGAATCAACCCTTCCGTTTTTCCTTATATTAGGCATTATAATTGTGCTGATGCTGCTCCAGCCGGATCTCGGCACGCTCTCTGTCATCATGGCGACTTCTTTTGTCGTGTACTATGCCGGCGGCGGCAAGCTTAGGCATCTATTATTGGTTATCATGGCCGGAGCGGTCGGATTGCTCATCATGGTGCAGATCAATCCTTATCAGCAGAACCGGTTCAGGTGCGTGATTGACCCGTCTTACGACTCCAAGAGGGCATGCTATCAAGTTAACCAGGCGCTGATCGCCGTCGGCTCGGGGGGATTGTGGGGCAGGGGGCTTGGAGCCAGCAGGCAAAAATACCTTTATTTGCCCGAAGTCACCGGCGATTCGATATTTGCCGTAATCGCCGAAGAACTCGGCTATGCAGCTTCCATCATTTTGATATTTTTTTACTTGGCCTTATTTTACCGCGGCTGGAAAATTTCCAATAATTCACCGGATGATTTCGGCAAGCTTCTGAGCATCGGCATAGCTTCCTGGATATTTATCCAGGCCATGGTCAATATCGGCGGAATAATTAATCTTATTCCGATGACTGGCATCCCGCTGCCGTTTATCAGCTACGGAGGAACCTCGCTGATAGCCAATCTGGCCGCAGTAGGGGTGTTATATAATATAAGTAAACATACGAAAACGACTACTAATTAATATACGATCCAGAGCTTGCATTAGGAATAAAAATCCGAAATTCGAATATTTGAATTTTAGCAAATTCAAACGATCGAAAATCATAACGATATAGCAATAAGTTTTGGATTTTGAAATTTGAATTTTACTTTTGTTTGGGATACTGTGCATAAAATATTAAATTTTTATTTTTCATGCAGTCGGTAAATTAGCATCTGTTTATTTTGCATTCGATTTATTGGTAATGGAATCTTGAAATATATGCCCGATAACAAAAACCTGATCATATTTACGGGGGGTGGGACCGGCGGATCGGTATCGCCCCTGCTGGCTGTTTATGAAGAGATGCAGGCGCGATACGGACAATACCGTTTTGCCTGGGTCGGCACGCGGCAAGGCATTGAACGCAAAATGGTTGCCAAAGCCGGGATCGACTATTACGCGATAACTGCTGGAAAGCTGAGAAGGTATTTCAGCTGGAGCAATTTTAGCGACTTGGTGAAAATCATTTTAGGCATTTTCCAGTCGTTAATATTGATTTGGCGGTTGAAACCTGCTTTAGTCGTAAGCGCAGGCAGCTTTGTAAGCGTGCCTTTTGTCTGGACCGCAGCCATGTTTAATATTCCGTCCGTAATCCACCAGCAGGATGCCTTGCCCGGACTGGCCAATAAGCTGATGGCGCCGTTTGCGGCAAAGGTTACGGTGACTTTTGAGCAGAGCCTGAAAGATTTCGGCAAAAAGGCGGTTTGGACGGGAAATCCTGTTAGGCGAAGCCTGATAGTCGAAAGTCGAAAGTCGAAAGTCGAAAGTCATTTTGGATTTGAAAATAATTTTCCCGTTATTTTAGTATTAGGAGGGGGGACAGGGGCAAAAGCAATTAATGAATTAGTATGGTCGTCCCTTGATGAACTTATGCAGTTTTGCCAAATAATACATCTGACTGGAAAGAACAAGTCGGATATTCATAAGTCCCAAGTCGTAAGTCAAAGGTATTTTCAAACGGAATTCTTGGATGTGGACGGCATGGCTGAAGTGCTGAATGCCGCCGACATAGTGGTATCTCGTTGCGGAATGGGCGTTTTAAGCGAACTCTCTGAGCTGGGCAAGCCAGCGATTCTTATTCCGATCCCCGGATCTCATCAGGAGCTAAACGCCAAGATGTTCTCGGACCGGCAAGCCGCGATAGTATTATCCCAGCAAGATTTAAGCAATGAAAAATTCGTTCAAACCGTCAAAGAGCTGGTTTTGGACCGCTCCAGGCAATGCCTATTGAGCGTGAATATCAGGAAAGTAATCAAGCCAAATGCGGCCGAAACCATAGCCGCTATCTTGGCCGGAACATGCGGATAATGAACTGAAATGGCTCTACGGCGAAAGCAAGATCCCGCTGCAGCACCTGTGCGCCAATCGCACGCTTCTGACACTGCTCACGAAGAAGCTGAACGCCCGCC
>CAZAFZ010000044.1:0-8246 GCA_964484745.1 uncultured Gammaproteobacteria bacterium
GAAAAATATTTTCTTTGATACGGATAAATATGAATTAAGAACCGAATCAAGATCGAATTTTCTCGAAATGGCGTAATAATTCAGGGCGTCACTTTTGGAATTGATAGGCAGGCCATAATCGGCAAACCCGACTGTAAAATCTGAAGAAGGTTTGTTGTAAAAATTGCCGAACAGCAGCTCTTCGGCCTTGATTCCACTTTGGTTGCCGCCGATGTTATCTCCCTGCAAATCGTTGAGATTTGGCGGCAGCGCAGGAATGCTTTCCTGCGGCTGTTCTTTCGGCGCTTCCTTGAAAAGCCTGTCTTTGATCAGAAAATATGCCAGCACGATTGTTCCCGCCGCCAGGATTGCGACAATCGAAAAGATAACATATTTGATATGGCTGGCCGGCTTGAACCCTTCGTCAGGATCTTTTGCTGGTTGGTTTTTATTAAGAAAAGACATTGTCTTGGACAGTAAATATGGCGCAAGTGCCTGAGTATATTTTAAGGTATTTTCGCCCTTTCTTCAAGGAAGTGCCGGTTGCCTTTTTGCCAGAGAATAGACTTCTTGCTTGAACAGATATCCGCGCTCCTTGTAATCCTTAAACATTCCGAAACTCGCGCAGGCCGGCGACAGCAATATTTTATCCCCCGGCAGCGCGTTGAAATATGCGTGCCCAACGGCGCTGGTGATGCTCGAGACTTCGATTATTCTGCTTGGCGGATATTTTATCTTGCACAGCTCCCTTTTGATTCTTGGCGTTGCTTTTCCGTCCAGCAGCACCAGAAAGCCGACCCGTTTTTTAATTTCTTTTGCCAACTTGCCAAAATCAGAGTTTTTTTCAGCACCTCCGGCCAGCAGTATTATTCGTCCTTCGAACGAACGCAGGGCGGTTATCGTGCTTTCCGGGGTCGTGGCGAAGCTATCATCGTAGAAATCTATCTTATCAATAGAAGCGACAAGCTCCAGCCTGTGTTCAAGGCCTTTAAAGCTGCGAAGAGCGGACTGGATGTCGGGAATTTTGGCATCAGCCAACCGGGCGGCAAGAGCAGCTGCCGCGATATTTTCGAGATTATGTTCGCCGGGCAATCCGTATTGGACCTTAAAGCTGGTGCCTGATAGATGCAGATGGTCGCTGTCTATGAAAAAACTATCCGCCGAATTATCGTAGGAATGGAACAGAAACAGCCTGCTGCCTTCAAAAAAAATTTTTTTCCCTGCCACTTTATTGAATAATCCGCGGTTAACGATAAGGTTTCCTCCGTTTTTTTGATGCTTGAAAATATTTGTTTTCGCGTTCCAATAATCCTTTGCCGTGCGATGGAAGTTCGGATTTTGCGGGTCGGCAGCCGCCAGATGCTCCTTGTAAAAGTTTGTTATTACCGCTATGCTGGGACTTTTGTGCAGATCTTCAAGCTGGAAGCTGGAAAGCTCCAGCACGACCCAATCGTTTTTTTTGAGTTTGTCCAAAAATTCAAAAGGTGCAATGCCGATATTGCCGCCCAGGAATGCGCGTTTGCCCGAGGCCTTGATGATCGCCCGGATCAATGAGGCGGTCGTGCCCTTGCCCTTGGTTCCGGTTACGCCGATGATGTTTTCCGTCGGACATAAGTCGAAGAACAGTTTCATGGGGGATGATATGAAGTTTGTGATCGGTGATCGGTGATCGGTGATCAGCTTTTTTCTGATGGCGGTTTTTATTGAGGGATCATACAGCGGATATCCCGGAGAGCGGAACAGAATGTCGAATTTATGAAGATTTTTGTTATAATCTTTTCCCAATTTCCAAAATAATCTTTGAAGCTTTGAAGCTTTGAAGCTTTGAATTAAATCCAGTCTTTTATCCCCTAACTCTTTTTCGTTTCGCTGGTCGCAAATCGTTATTTCGCAAGGAATGTTTTTTTTGAACAAATATATAACCAAGGCATAATTTTCAATGCCCAAACCTAGAATAGCGATTTTTTTTGCCGCTAATTGACTTATGTTCATATTGTTGCTAACATCTTTCATTGCCCTTTTAAATAATTATTTAATTGTAATAATCAGGAAAATAGTCTAGGAGGTTGCGCATGGATGAATTGCTGGCAAAAATCAAAGTTGCTTCAGAAAAACGACTATGTGAAATTAAAGAGTATGCAGAAGCGGAAATAAACGATAAGGGGCAACGCGAACAAAGAGTGGATTTAATTATTAATTTTCTTGAAGAAGTTATGCAGATTTTATCTTCTCATAAATTATATTTTTGTGAGTTAAGGGGAGATATTCACTATATGTCTTCTCCCGGGATTGTAATTAATAATAATTGGCCGGCAGCATCCGGATATTATATCGCTTTTAGCAACAGCACACCTTGTGATTCCGAGTCTATCCGAGGAATGGAACATTTTGAAAAAATTGAGGACGTGAAAAACGCGTTATTGAGCAAGGATTATTTATACATTCGCGGAATTTATAGTCTGCTTACTAAGGATGATGCTTATTTTCGTGTGTTTTAGAATATAATTTACCGGTGATATCTAACCGGTATTTTATTTTTTGCGCAGATAATCCAGAAGCATATTAGCCGAAGTTGGCTCTTTGGTCATCATCCCTATTATCCGCATGGAATCTTTCCCGAATGTTTTCGTGATCAGTCTTGCGATTGTAACAATATCTCCCGTAAAAAAGGCCTTAAAAAATAACATATATATTTCTTCCGGACTTGAAAATTGATCTTCAAATTTTTCATAGATTTTCTTGACCATGAATTCAAGCGCGGCTCTTTGCCTGGGATAGGGATATCTATAGCAAGACCCTTGAAGCTCGTCTACGAAATAAATCTCTTCCTCGCTAATTTTGCGGGCAGATGCCAGGCCACCTTTAATTTTTTGAACCCCGTCTGAATTTTGGCCGAGCAGTTCGTTTTCCATATATTTATTTTCTTCCAAGACTCCTTTCAGCAATCTTTTCTCAATTTCTGTTACAACCGCTTCGTCCAATCCTTCAAAAGACCAGTAATTACCGACAACCTCGCTTTTTTGCTTAGTCGTGTATACCTTTAATCCCATGCGATAAGTATATATTTTATTTTCCTCATCGGTTTCCGCGGAGAAATAGCCCTTCAAGTGGGTCATTTCGTGCAAATAGTGTTCGCACAATTCGGCCCGGCAGCCGGTCGCCCCCTCATTGATTATTATTAATTGCGGGATTATCCAGGTTTGTCCGGTGATATTTTTGTCAGGCACGTATTTTTCGAAAAGCGGGCCCGGCGCAAGATGGATATTCCTTTCCGGAATTTCCCAAGCCGGTACGCCGAGCTTTTTTTGAAGTCCGCCCAATTTTAGATTAGCCAGCCGGATAGCCTCTTTGTCGGAATTTGTCTTAATGGATTCAATGTTTTTGAAAGCAGCCATTGCTTCGGAAGGCATGTTCAGAAAATGGCCTTCATAGAGGTTGCTGACGACCCTGTCGCGGGCCCATTTTTTTGTTTTCTCGCTGGCCTTGCCGATCACGCGGAAATCTGGAATTTCATAAGCATTTTTATCCGGCATATATTTTAGCATTAAAGATTCAGCCTATCAAGCTCTCCCCAATTATCACCCGAGCTGGCGTCCGCAATGATCGGCACTTTCAGCCTGATGACGCTTTCCATTAGATCCTTAATTATTTTTGCATACATTTTAACCTTGTCTTCCTTGATCTCAAACAGCAGCTCGTCGTGTACCTGCAGCAGCATTCTAACCTCGGACTGGTAATTTATTGCTGCCAGCCGTTTCGCGATATTTACCATTGCCACCTTGATCATGTCCGCTGCCGTACCTTGCAGCGGGGTGTTGATAGCCATGCGCTCGGCATTTTTCTGGACCTGCATGACCGAGGAATTTATTTCCGGCAGGTATCTTCTGCGTCCGAAAAGGGTTTCGGCATAGCCTTTTTCGCGGACTGCTGCAATACTGCCTTCAATATACTTATTAACCCCTTTGTATATTTTAAAATAATGTTCTATGAATTCTTTGGCGCGTCCATAGGGTATGTCCGCTGTTTGCGATAATCCTCTCGGGCCCTGGCCGTATAAAAGGCCGAAATTGATAGCCTTGGCTTCGCGCCGCATTTCTTTGGTGACTTTTTCGAGCGGTACTTCGTTTATTTCCGCCGCGGTAGAAATGTGGATGTCCAGGCCTTGCTTAAAGGCTTCCAGCATTTTTTTGTCTCCCGACATATGAGCAGCCAGGCGCAGCTCGATTTGTGAATAATCCAGGCTGACAAGCTTAAAATTTTTCTCGGCGACAAAAGCCTTCCTTATTTCCCGTCCGAGTCCGGTGCGGATAGGAATATTCTGCAGATTCGGCTCAGTGGATGATAGCCGCCCGGTTGCGGTTACCGCCTGATTATAGCTGGTATGGATGCGGCCGGTTTTGGGGTTGATCAATGCGGGCAGCGTATCAATGTAGGTATTGGCCAGTTTGGCCAGTTCGCGATATTCCATGATCATAGGAATTATCTTGTGTTCGCCTTTCATTTTTTGCAGCTCGTCTGCCGCGGTAGAATGGCCGGTTTTTGTTTTGCCTATCCCGTCGGTTGAAATTTCCAACTTTTCGAACAGTATTTGCTTAAGTTGTTTGGTGGAACTGATGTTGAATTTTTCTCCAGCCGTTTTCCAGATTTTTTCTTCGATTTTTTCAATATCGCGATGGACCGTCCGGCTTAATTTTTTCAGATAATTTTTATCCAGAAGAATTCCGCTGTCTTCCATGACCGAAAGGACCTGCACCAAGGGCATTTCGATTTCTCCGAACAATTTATCCAAATTGTTTTCTTTCAGCTCGTTCCCGAGTTTTTCGGCCAGGCGTTCCGTAAAATCGGCATCTTCGCAGGAATACAGGAATAGCTTGCTGGCCGGTACTGCTCCGAAAGGGATCTTATCGCGGCCTTTGCCCATGAGGTCTGCTTTGGATATTTTTTCGAATCCGAGCTCGCTAAAAGTAACGGCATCAAGATTATGCTGTCTGGAGCCCGGGTTTAATAGATAAGAAGCGACCATCGTATCGAATTCCGCCCCCCTTGTTTCTATTCCATGGCTTCTCATCACCCTGATATCGAATTTCATATTATGCCCCGCTTTCTTTAATTTTACATCTTCAAAAACCGGCTTAAGCTTCAGTAGCCAGGGGTGCCTTGCTTTTTCCGGCAGATCCTTTGATTTATTGTAATTAAATAAATTTTCTTTTTGGAAATTGGAAATTGGAAATTGGAAATTTAAGTAGTATGCTTCCCCTTCTTTCCAGGAAAAGCTAATGCCCAGTAAATTTCCGGTCAATGGATCAAAGTCGGTTGTTTCGGTATCGAAGGTAAATTGTTTTTGGGCGGTCAGCTTTTTATAGAAATTGTCGAACTTTTTATCATCATCCACTAGAACATATTTGAATGATTTTTTATTGCGTTCAAATTTATTTTCATAACCAACCATTTTATTATTTGGGTTTGCGTCATCATGGCCAGTACCCGCCATTTCATTTTCCTTCCCCAGGTCCTTAATTCTGGGAAGAAGCGATCTGAATTCCAGCTCACTGAACAGTTTCACAATTCTCTCCTTGTCCATTTTCCCGAACCTTGCTTCATCCAGGTTGAATTTTATCGGCGCCTCCAGGTCGATTGTAACTAATTTTTTCGATAAAAACGCATCATTCTTATATTGTCTCAATAATTCAAATATTCTAGGTTTTATTCTTTCTAGACTTTCGATTTTCGACTTTCGATTTTCGACTCGGCCAATATAATCGTATATTTTCTCCAGGTATCCGAATTCCTTTAATAGTCCAACTGCGGTTTTCTCGCCAATTCCCCTTACTCCCGGAATATTGTCCGAGGGATCGCCGCGCAACGCTTTAAAGTCGATCATTTGTTCCGGCGTAAGCCCATACCTCTCTTCGACCATTTTTTCGTCATAAATTAAATTTTCCATCAGGCCCTTATGCATGGTGTAGATTTTTATGTGCGCGTTAACCAGCTGGAGCGTATCAAGGTCGCCGGTCAAAATAATCTTTTCAACATTACTGTCAACTTTTTTGGCAATCGTGCCTATCAAATCATCGGCTTCGTATCCGTCTTTTTCAAAAATGGGGATTCCGAAAGCGCCGGCCACCTCTCTGACGCGGGGGATTTGCGCGTATAAGTCATCGGGCGCCTTAACGCGGGTAGCTTTATATTCCTTATATTCCTCGTGTCGGAAAGTCGGCGCCGCCCGGTCCAAAGTCAGGGCGATGTAGTCCGGCTTAAGCTCTTTGATGGCTTTGATCAGAACCGTAGTAAAACCATAGACGGCATTGGTCATTTCCCCTGATTTGGTTATCATGGTCGGCGGCAATGCGTGAAAACTGCGGTGGATCAGCGCATTTCCGTCGATAATCATTAGTTTTGGCTTTTTCAAACTCATATCTTAAATATTAATATAAACCCCATTTTTTGTATATATTAAAAGAAGTTCCGTAAATATATCAAGTTGAGATTTTTGCCATGGCAATTTTTGCCAAATTATATAATTTAAAAAAGCAGGCGATGCCTGCTTTTACGATATTAGTCGACTTGGTAGCCTGGTCCGAGGGTTGCCTCTGTAGCGGCAAAAACCATGCTTTTTAAATGTTTCAAGTTTGTCCGGTCGTAGATGCCGATAATTCCTTCCCGGCAGGGCTGGTGGTACCCGGGTCCTTTTTGATAATATTCAGGACGCCTATCTCCGAAGCGGGTTAAATTAAAAGAGCAATTAAGCCAGCCTCCTTGCCTGAAATCCAGAACCAGACTGGGATCCATTTTCTCATATTTTGACAGTTCCAAGACGGTTACATAGCAACTGTTGCTTGCATAGGCCAGCACAACCAGATTGTCCTTTCTGACTTTTTTAGCCACTTTTTCTCCTTGCGATTTGGTTTTTATTTGCCAGCCTGGATAGCCAAGGCTTATTTCGCTTTTTTCGCAGTCTTCCATTCGGTTCTTTGTTAAGCCTTGATGAACAATACTTTGTCTTCTTATGCGTAATGCTAATTTTTCAGCAAATTTATGCTTGCCGATCAGCTGTATTTAAAAATTATTTTTTGCCACCTGGCTCCTGCTTACTATCTGGAAATAGTGGATGCCGACATCTGTTATCCATTTTTTTACGCTTCTGCTGTCATGGCCTGCGCAAGTTGATCCGCACTTCCAGGAAATCATATCCTCGGGGCTGTTTGCGCCGTTGTCTACCATTTGCTGAATTCTTTTTCCGACGACACTAATAGCTTGAGCAGGAGTGTCAAAACAGGAATATCCGCTCCAAGTCGGATTTTCCTTGCCGCGGTAGCCCCAGTAATTGTAGCAGTCGCTTCCATTTTTTTCCGGAGCGTAATTTCCGAATTTGCTTTCTTTCATGGCAATCCCGATTAAAAATCCGGCGACTTCGGGACTTTTTTTCGAAATTTGTTCAGCCATTACTTCCATCGGGGTTCCTTCCAGTATCGGCAGTATTTCATAATATAATTCATTATGGGCCTTTTCGGCTAACACGACTTTGTTGCTATTGGCAGGAAGCGTAGCAAAGGATTTTGATAGAACTCTGTTCGCGGGAATATTGAATTTTGGCCTATAGTCATAATTTATTTTGGCCCCGCTGGCGCAGGCATATTTTTCAATAAAATTTGTTGGATTATTGTAAAATCCGAGCAAATAAAAAAAGCACAAGCCTGACAATAAAAAACTTGTAGCTATGCTCCGCTGGCAAATGAGAACGTCCTTTTTTATTCCGGTTCTAGGGCTATTATTTTGTAGTATTGCTTGGCCTCCTTTTAATTTTCGGCCAATTTTCATGAAGTTTTAAAATATTAATGTTTGATAGGGTTAATTTTGCCAAATAAAAATAGGATAGCATTTGGCTAGCCTAGCATACCTATATTATTTGAGATTCAATAAAAAGTCAAGGAATAATATGGAAGCAAATTGGCTTGCCAGAATCGTCTTTTGGCCTATCTGGCTAGCACAAGTTTAGACGTTTATTGATCCGAGCAATTTTTTTAAGCCGGTACTGGCAGTGCAGATCACTGAGTCGCTTGCTCCATAGTAAATTCTTAGCTCGTCTCTTTTTAATGTAGTACCACAACAAAAAGTAACCCTGGGCATCATTCCGCCGGACACTTTTCGTTTTAAAAATTCGTCCAATTCTTTTTGTGGCATGGATGGCATTTTATTCATCCCGCCCTCAATTACGTCAACCATGCCGCTTAATTCATATCTTTCAGCCGGTCCGAAAACCGGTTCGC
>CAZAFZ010000045.1:0-8041 GCA_964484745.1 uncultured Gammaproteobacteria bacterium
TGCAGGCCCACTACCATCGGGCAGAGCATTGGATAGTAATCAAAGGCACTGCCAAAATAGTTAACGGAGACGATATAGTCCATTTGCGGGAAAACGAAAGCACTTATATCCCCACCTTTACCGTCCACCGTCTTGAGAACCCCGGAAAGATCAGCCTCGAACTGATCGAAGTGCAGACCGGCAATTATCTCGAAGAAGATGATATTATCCGCCATGCTGATGATTACAACAGGGCAGAATGATAAGTTGCCCGCCGCATAACATTTGGCCGCATTTTAGCGGCCAAATTTATTTTAATTTTATTCTTGCCAACCCTGCGCGGATTAGATATATTATAGTTATGTCTTTAGGGATAAAATAATGTTCAGGTTTGCTTCATTAATTCTAGCGGCAATTATTTTACTGATCTGCGCTGTATCGGTTTTTTTTCTTTGGGATTATAAGCAAGCGCTGCGAAATACGATTGAAACGGCAGGAGAGCAAATTTTCAGCATTGAACAGGGGCAGGGCTTGAAAGAAATCGCTTTGAATCTGCAAAAAAGCGGGATAATCTCATCGGCACTGTATTTCCAGGCTTATTCCTGGCAAAAAGGCTGGCAAGGCGCATATCAGGCAGGCGAATATATATTCAACGGCAAGCGGACCATTAAAGATGTTGCATATATGATCGCAAGCGGTGAAGGAATAAACAGGGAATACAAGGTGCTGATCAAGGAAGGAGAGGATTTGGCGGATTTGGCAAAAAAATTCGCCGAGCTCGGCATGTTCTCCGAAGAAGATTTTTTTGCGGCAGCCGGATATCCCAAAGCCGATTACGGGACGGCTCAGAACTATCCGCAGCCCAAAGATTATTCGCAAAAATATTCTTTTCTCGATGATAAGCCGAAGCATGTCAGCTATGAAGGCTATTTATTCCCCGATACCTACAGGTTTTTCAAGGATTCAACGCCCGACGGGGTAATTTTGAAGATGCTGGATAATTTCAATCAGAAGCTGGGCAAGGAAATGAGAGCGGAAATCGCCGGAGAGGGCAAATCAATTTATGAGATCATTACCATGGCTTCGCTTCTGGAAAAAGAGGTCCGGACCGAAGAGGACATGAAAGTCGTTTCAGGAATATTTTGGGACAGGATCAAAATTGGCCAGCCTTTGCAGTCGTGTGCTACCCTGGCCTATATACTCGGCGAAATGAAAGCCCAATACAGTTTAGAAGATACCAATATCGATTCTTCCTATAATACCTACCGCAACAAGGGCTTGCCGCCAGGGCCGATCGGCAATCCGGGACTGAAAGCGATCAGGGCGGCTATCTACCCGACTTATACCGATTACAATTATTTCCTGTCCGCCCCTGACGGTACGACAGTTTTTGCCAAGACGTTCGAAGAGCATGTACGGAATAAGGATAAGTATTTGGAATAGCATGCGCTCCAGTTTTGCAAAAGAACAATAATGATTACCTTAGTAAGAATAAAGAGAATTAGTTCTGAGCAGCAAGCAAACTTAAAAATGTGTTTATACGTTAAAAAATAAATGCAAAGCCATTTTAAAAATAATTTTATAAAATAAAAAAAATGGCAGATTATTATATAAGAATCTGCCAAAATATTGTGGCCCAACGAGCAATTCCAGCTATGCAATTCGCATTAAGCCGGAATTAAATAATATGTCTTTACTTCTTTGTCAGAAATTCGATCGAAGACTTTCAACTCGATCGAATTATGACCATTGGGGCAAATTAAAATTTTGTTTTTATAACTTACTTCAAGCAAGCTCATAAATGAGCGTCTTGTGACCAATTCATCGTAAATCCGCTTATAATTAAAGTATCGTGGATCCCCGTATGGTTTTCCGTCCTTATGGCGGCGAATTTTAATTTTGAAGCATTGCGCTACAACTCCGCATTTTGGGCAAATATAATTAAATAAGAAAAATTTTTTCACCCTTTCGATATCAATCATTTGATATTCTTTTTCGAATTGTAATAGTAGGTTTTCTTTGGAATGTTTCAACAATTCTTTGGCCACTTCAAAAACAAGTTGACGTTGCTTGTTCGGATTTAAGTCCATTGGGTTCTCCTTTGTTTGTATAGAGCAAATTTATAATAGCAAAAAAGTAAGCTTATTAATTAAAAAAGATAATAGCATAATTATGATAATATGTCAATATTGACATGTTATGGAAAAATGATATTATTTCTAAATATAAAGATATAAAATCAATTTGCCACAGACCCTAGGCACAAAAATAAGTCCTGGCGAGGTGATAAAATCGAAGAAAATTTCGAATTTTATATTCTGTGGTAAAACACAGATTTTTTATTATTCATAACTACCTAATGCCCAATTAACTAATTCCTAATAACTAAAATATATGCCAAAATCAAGAGCGCAAAAAAAAGAAGCTTTACAGAATATTTCCAAAAAGATCAAAGAAGCCAAATCAATCGTTTTTGCCAAATATTCCCGCTTGACAGTGGCCGACAGCATGAATCTGAGAGAAGCCATGAAAAAAGAAGACAGTGAATTTTTGATCGCGCCGAAAACCATTACAAATTTGGCATTGAAGGAAAACAAGATAGACGATATCGATACCCGCAAATATGAAGGGCAGTTAGCAATGGTGTTCAGCTACAGCGACGAGGTCGCTCCCGCCAAGCTGATCGATAATTTCAAAAAGGAAAATGAAGGCAAGCTCGAATTTGTCGGAGGAATAATCGAGGGCAAGGCGATCAGCGCGGTTCAAGTCGACGAATTGGCCAAGCTGCCAGGCAAAACAGAACTTTATGCTAAACTGGTCGGTTCGATCAACGCCCCTGTTTACGGATTCGTGAATGCCTTGGCCGGCAATTTGAGGAACTTGGTTTATGTATTGAAGGCGATAGAAGAGAAAAAAGGCTAAATCTGCATTTCGTTAATTTAAATAGTCAGTTAAACCGGTTGGATTAGTTAAACTGGTTATTCAAATCAAGAATAACCAGTTTAACGTATTTTACTAATTTAACTTATTTAACAAAAAATATGTCTGACGAACAAAAAAACGACGCTACCGAAAAAGTAGTCGTTCCGGAGAAATTTAAAAAATTAGTGGAAGAGATCGAGAAAATGTCGGTCCTTGATTTGGCCGAATTGGTCAAAATCCTCGAAAAGAAATTCGGCGTATCGGCGTCCGCACCCGCAATGATGATGGCAGGCCCTATGGCCGGAGCCGCAGTTGAAGCCGTTGAAGAAAAGGACAGCTTTGACGTCGAGATATCGGACGCCGGATCAAACAAAATCGCCGTCATTAAGGTCGTGCGGGAACTGACCCAGATTGGCTTAAAGGATGCCAAGGATCTTGTCGATGGCGCGCCGAAAACCCTTAAAGAGGGGGTAAAAAAAGAAGATGCTGAAGCAATGAAGAAAAAATTGGAAGAAGCAGGAGCAAAGGTGACATTAAAATAAAATCCGATATAAAATATGACAGGGAAACAGCCTGTCATATTTTTATTAAAGCAGGAAAATCACGAATAAAAAGTTGTTCATAAGGCAGATGAATGATATTTTTTAGGATTGGTTCAATCGATTATTTCGCTAAAGCGCCTGAGTTGAGCCCTAATTCTTTTTCAGTTCAAACTTATAGATTGAAGCGCCGTTTAGGATATAGATTGAATTGTGCGTTTCGTCCAGTGAAAAATTTCGTAGATTCGCGAATGTATCCGACCGGTACTGCTGGTCGAACCTTCCTTCCTTGTTAAATATCACAATTCTCTTGTTTTGGCTATCCAGCACATATAAATTATCGGTTTGGCGCGAGGCTTTTATCTTAAGAGGTTCGGCAAGGGCCGGGTCGATTTCGTCCAGATTGAAATTTTCCTGGTTTCCGGATAAAAAGCGCAGAATTTTTCCTCCGGAAAACGACACATAGATCCGTCCGTCAATAGATATGTCATCGGCTTTCTTGAGATCAGCCGCCGTTTTAAGCCAATTCTCCGGCGAAATATATGAATTTTGCGATTTCCTGAACCGCTGGATTTGCCCGGTATTACGGTTAAGTACATATAGGCGGCCATTATATATATCAGAGGGAAGAGAGCCTGCAATAATCGGCTTAAAGGGCGAATCGATTACCGTCGACGCTCCGTTTGCCGATGAAACGGCAATGATGTCGTTTTCGTATATTATTACGATTTTGCCTCCATCCCAAAATGCATCCAGGGCTTGCTCCCCCCGTCCGTCGAATATTTTTGTCAGCAGCTTATCGCCCTCCTGGTACTTAAAGACCTTGCCGCCGTTCCGGTCAACAGCGTAGATGTTCCCCTGATCGGAAAAAATCCAACCCGGGTCGGATTGAGGTTCGATATTCGACAGGCTGGCGAGTTCTTCCGGAGCGGCGTCGACGACATTCCTGACTTTAGACATCCGTTCTTCATAAACGGCCAAGTATTTATTGAAGGTTTCCGGATGCTGCTGGATTTCCCGCGGAAGCGAATCAAGCAATGTTTTATATTCATCCAGCTGGGCTTTCAGCTGCTGGCGGTCCTGGCTGTAAATCAAGCTGGAATCGATGGAATTTTTTTTCTGCTCCAGCTGCTCAACTATGCTCTGGAGTTGGGCGGCTAATTGAGAATTTTTATTTTGGTTGGTTTTAAAGATAATGTTCCAGGCAAAAATTCCCAGAGAAACCAAAACAATAACCAGAGCAGCCTTATGCGCCAATTTAAGCTTTAAAAACCAGCTGCCAAGGCCAATTGCCGCTCCTTTGGCCCGCGCTCCCCGGTTGAAGAGGCTGCGTCCCAAGCTTCTGGGATTTTTAAGCCTGCGGGCTGCCCGGAATAAATATTTATGAAGATTCCTGCCGAAACCTGCGGCAAAAGCGGCAAGACCAGCCAAAGCCCCTTTGGTTTTCTTGAATACGATCCGCTCGCCTGCAAAAATCAGCTTATTCTTGGTTCCGGATAATTTATCCGGTTTTTTTAAAAGTAAACCGCCGAATATTCCGCCCAACCAGGAGAAGCCGGCCATACCGCTGGGGGTCAGCAATTTTTCGGTAAGCCTTTCGGTATTATTCAAATTAATGATGGAACTATGCGACCTTTCTTTCGTTGCGACTTTGACTTGGCGCGGGGCTTCGGCCAGCATGGTATTTTTAATGATGATAGCCAGGAATGATACGTATGCGTTAATATGCTCAAGCTCATTTTTGATTTGCAGGGCAGCTCCCTGGGGAGGAAGTTTTGTAACGATATTTATCATCTGTTTGCCCGAAAGATATTCCGATAATGCTTCATTGGTGAAAACCAGATAGCCGTTTTTTGGCAGGGTACCCGAGTAGATGCTGGAAAATATCGCATCGCCGCCCTGGCTGTCATCCGCTTCTCCATATGAGCTTTTAAGGATATCATGCAGCCTGAATTCCGACGTTTCATCGTCTTTAACCCTCGAAATGGCAAAGGCTTTATTTTTGCCGCCGACCGAAAAATAAACGCTATTTTTGTAGATCAAGCCGACGGTAACATTAAAGTTTTTTTCAGCTAAATTTATCGAATTGTCTTTGGAAAAATTCTCCAGCTTGAGATTTGCCTGGCTTAAGGATTTTTCCAAAATTCCCTCGGCATTAAAGGCCGCGCCGGAATCCCTGAAAGCAAAAGCCTCATTTTGGTAAAAATTGAAATTGATGTCGTCTATCAGCAGATCGATCAATTTTTTATCCTCCGGGCTTCTTGTTCCTATCTCAATTAGAAAAAAAAGGCGGCCGGCGGCCAGCTCCTTCTCCGGGTCCACTTCGCTTAAAAATATTTCACAGGTAGTAATCGGACTGGACTTGGGAAGTATTGAAATTGGTGAAATCCTATAATACATTTGATTATATTGCCTGTATTATTGATTATTTGCAATGCAAACATTGTCAAATGGATTTTGACTAATTAGCTATTATATTATAGTATAAAATCAGCCGGATGTGAATACTCGGCAATTACCCGCAGATTTTTGAAATATGCTGGAAAAATTATTCAATTCCACAACCAGAGCTAAACTGCTTAAGCTTTTCGCGCATAATCCGAACAGTATTTTTGGTTTTGACGGAATAACCAAAAAATTGAAGCTACAGGCGGCTTCAGCCAAAAAAGAACTCGAGAATTTAATTGCCCTTGGAATTATTGAAAGTTTTAACGAAGAAGCAGAAAGCGCGGATGCCGCAGGAAATCAGGCGGAAATAAGCGCCAAAAAGGGTTTCGGCAATAAAAAGGACAATATTAAAACGGAGAAAAAATATTACCGCACGAATAAGAATTTTATCCTTTTGAACGAGTTAAAAGCATTGATTATCAAATCCCAGCTATTGTGCGAAAAGGACTTTGTCGAAAAAATCAAAAATCTCGGGCGCGTGAAGCTTCTGTTGCTTACCGGAATGTTCGTTAATTGCAACAATTCTTTGATCGATATCTACATTGTCGGCAGTATCAATAAGGGCAAATTTCAGGAACTGGTAGCTGAATTGGAAGAAGACCTGGGCAGGGAAGTAAATTATACGGTTATGAATTATAATGAGTTTAAATACCGCCGTGACATGACTGATGTATTCTTGTATAACGTTTTGGAAGGGAAAAAATTGATAATAATTGATGAGATTAATATTTTCGCTTAAATAAGCAAAAATATTAATAATTAAAGCCATTTGTTGAAAATGGCTTTTTTAATTAAGCTAAACGATTCAACAACTTGACTAAATATCTGTATTATGCTATTATTATATGTTTATGTGAAACATTAACTTTTTGCCAGATATCATTTTTTGAAATAATAATTTGTTATGACTTTTGATTTTATCAGATCAAAATTTCAGACCATATTCGTTGTAATCCTGATATTCTTGTCGGTGTCTTTGATTTTAACTTTTATCCAGCCGCTGAAATTCGAAACAACTTCCAAGATGCTGATAATCCAGAATTTCTCCCAGGAAACCGATCCTTATGCTGCCTCAAGGTCTAACCAATACCTTTCTTCGGTATTGTCGGAGGTAGTCAGCTCCAATTCGTTCTATCAGGAAGTTTTGAATTCGGGCTACGAAATCGACAAAAGCTACTTTAAGCAAACAGGATTTCTGGCGTCCGATGAGCTCAAGGCCTGGCAGAAAACCGCCAGTGCAAAGCCGATCGGTGATACCGGAGTGATCGAAGTAAGCGCTTATCACACGAACAGGGGACAGGCCGAACAGATTTCCAAGGCGATCAATTTCGTGATGAAAACGAAAAACCAGAATTATCATGGATCAGGCGACAGGGTCACGATCAAGGTGATCGACGATCCGAACACTTCCAATTATCCGGTAAAGCCGAATATCGCCCTGAACGCGGTGCTGGCGGTTGCTTTCGGATCGGTGTTCTCGCTGGCATTCATTTATTTGTTTCCCGGACAGGATTATAATGTGAAATTGATCCCCGGCAGAAAAAAATATACCTACCAGGCAGCCTGGCAAAATCAGCAGTATTATCAGGAAAACCAAAATTATTATGCCAGACCGGAAAATAAAGCCGATCAAAAAGGATATAATGAACAGCCCAAGACTTATTATATCCATCACATGCCCAAGCAATATCTTGAAACCGCAAACAATCAGCCCGGCAACGCGCAGGGAGAATATGAAACCGTGATGCAAAAACCAAATAGGTATTACGATGAAATAAACGATGCCCGCCAAAAGGCTGACAGCGAACATACCCGTATATTCGAAGAGCTGGCCAGGGCCAGGGCGCGTGAAGCAGAAATGGGAATCGGACAGCAGAAAATCAGAGGCGACATTAAAAATATACTCGGATAACGGATCGTCCGAAAAATTATTTATTTTAATTCCAGGCCGAAATAAGCTTGGAAAAGTAATTTTTCGGATAGTCAGAAGTCTGAGGCAAAAACCAGGCTTTGCAGATTGAAAATTTAAGATTTTTCCGGAGGAAAAAATGATAGGAAAACGATCGCTCGGTTTTATTTTGGTCGCCGCGTTTTTCGCGGTCTTGCTGGTCTCAGGCTGCGGAGGCAAAAATTTCATTTCGCCCTACACCATG
>CAZAFZ010000046.1:0-8000 GCA_964484745.1 uncultured Gammaproteobacteria bacterium
CCGAATTTTTCTTCCGGGAAACGCTCGATTACCCCTGGGAATTTTTAGTCTGGAAAAAAATGAACGACCAGGAAGTTAAAAACAAGCTGATTGAAACAAAAGAAGTCCTGGAAAGGATACCTGAAGAAAATTGGACCAATGACAGCATCAATGATGCATTGACATCCCATATCCGGGCCAAGGAGGGCAGAACGGGAGAATACCTATGGCCAATGCGCGTGGCGCTAACCGGACGTAAAGCCAGCCCGGGCCCTTTCGAAATCGCAGAAATTCTCGGCAAGCGGAAAACCTTGGATAGAATGGATGGATCGATAAAATTAATTTCTTCGGCAGGCAACATGCCACAGCTTGATTGATTTTCAAATTAAAATGCTAAAACTTTCTCAAATCCTTCTGCTTAAGAGCATTAAAATAGAATATAATTGGCCTGAACGGCTGAATATCAAGATGCCAGATAGTTGTTGGCGTAAATTATTTCTGTAAAGTATCAAAGAAACAAACTATATTATAACATCATATTTAATAATTGTCAAAAGCAATATTTAATTATTTGTTTTTTATGCTATAATATAGCTAGCAAAATAAAAAATGAAAATATCAAATAAAATTAAACCCGCTAAAATACTTCTGATTGCTTGTATTTTTACTATAATTCCGTTTCTGCGGCTTGATTTTGCTTTTGCTCAAACAAACGGCATTACGATCAAGTCAGTCGATGATTACGATGATAATGAAGAAATAAAGGAATTGAACAGGGAAATCGACAGCAAAAAAGACTCGATCAGAAAAAATCTGGACAAGCAGGAAGAGCTGAAAAAATCCATCCAGGAAAAACGCGAGTTAAAAGCCGACTTGAACAACCAACTGGGCATTTTAGAGAACAGGGTCGCGCAAAATGAACTTGAGATCGCCGAACTTAAAACAGAAATCGACAAGATCAATCTTGAAATTAAAAAGACCAATCTGGAAATAACCGCCGCCGAAGACAACATCGCCAGCGAGAAAGATCATCTGGCAAGCGTCCTGCGGCTGATGCATAAGCAGGACAGCATTACGACCCTGGAAGTTCTGCTCTTGAATAATTCATTTTCCGATTACATTAACCAGCTGAAATATCTGGATGACATCAATCTGGAAGTTAAAAATGCCCTTGACGACCTGAAGGCCGACAAGAGAATTCTGGAAGAGAAGAAAAATGACTTGATCGAGCAGAACACGGCCTTAGGCAAAACCAAACAAAGTCTGGAGGATAAGAAAAAAGAGCTGGAAAGCCAGCTCGAACAGCAAACCTTTATTTTGGAGCAGACTGAAATAGCCGAGTATAGCCTGCAGAACAGGCTAAGGCAGGCCAAATTAGAGCAGGAAAGGGCTGCGGCTGACATATTCGGCCTGGAAAGGCAGGTCCGCGATAAAGTTGCCGACCTGGACAAGCAGCTCTTAAAATTCAACGACAGCGGTTTTATCTGGCCGGTTCCCAAAAATATCATCACGGCGTCTTTCCATGACCCTGATTACCCTTTCCGCTATATTTTCGAGCATCCGGGAGTAGACATCCGCGCCGGGCAAGGAACGCCGATCAGGGCAACCGCTTCAGGCTATGTAGCGCGCGCCAAAGACGGAGGAATGGGCTACAGCTATATCATGCTTGTCCACGGCAATGGCTTATCCTCGGTTTACGGGCATGTTTCGCAGATAAACGTCAATGAGGACGAATATGTATTACAAGGCCAAGTTATCGGCAAGAGCGGCGGCCTGCCGGGTACTCCCGGAGCCGGCGGACTGACAACCGGCCCGCATCTGCATTTTGAAGTCCGCTTAAACGGGATTCCGGTTAATCCTTTGGAATATTTGCCATAAAACCACGCCTAATCATTGGCATTCAACAGCCAGCGATAAAAAAACGCGCTGATATAGCGCCTGTAATTACTGCGATTCTGAAACAAATATGCTGTTGTTTTTACAGCCAGGACATTTAATCCAAAGGAACGGCGTTCAATGCCGCGGCCAGATCATGATAAAATTTCCGCCGGAGGAATGCTGGCAAGTTAAGCAGGAGAACTTTCCAAAAAGCGGCTGATAAATCCGCAGTTGACGGAAAATTGGCATTATATAGAATAAAGAGGGGGAAGCTTTCTTGTTTTATCCCAGGCAGACAAAGCGCCAGAGAATTCATAAAAACACAAACCGCAGATAGCCAGAGCTGTGGTTTTTTGAATTCTTCTCAGTTTTTTAAATTCCTGCCGCCATGGAACTTCTTATGGATATCGCGCAAGCGCTTATTGGTCACATGGGTATAAGCCTGGGTTGTGGCGATATTGCGGTGTCCTAAAAATTCCTGGACTGTCCTAAGATCGACTCCCTGGACCAGGAGGTCTGTAGCGTAGGAATGGCGCAGGGTGTGCGGGCTGGCCATGACCGGCAGCCCGGCTATCTTTACGTAGCGTTTCACTATGTCTTCAATGCTGCGGGTAGTCAGCCGCCTGGAATCTCCGTTTTTTGCCATGCCGCGCCTGTAATTTATGAATAAAGCGGGGTCCAGATCGTCTCTCTTGGAAAGATATGCCCTGATCCATTTGAAGCTGCGCTCGGAAAAGTAGACGGTTCTGACTTTGTTGCCTTTGCCGACCACAGCTACTTCCATATCCGATAGCGGTCCGTATTCCTTGAATTGGTCGCGGTTCAGGTTTACCAGTTCGGCAACCCTCAAACCGGTGGAAAAAAGCGTCTCTAAGATCGCGCGGTCTCGCAATCCGATTTGCGTATCCAAGTCCGGCGACAGGAGCAGTTTTTCGATCTGCTCAAGATTCAGGAATTTTATGTCCTTGTCGTCCTTGTCGCGGGCCAATTTGACTTTTGAGGGAGGCAGGGAAGGGATATCCCTTTCGACAAAAAAATCCAAAAGAGATCTCAAGGCAATAAGATAATAATTCTGGGTGGTTTTTTTCAGGGTTTTGCGGGTACGGGGGTCGACATGCTTGGATAAAAAAATTCTGTATTTCCAAATGTGATCGGCGGTTAGCTGGCCTGGTTTGAGTTCGGCGAGCTTATTGTCCGCTAGCCAATTAAAATACTTGGCAAGAAACCTGGAATAATTTTCTTGGGTCTTGGACGAAAGACCCCTTTCAATCTCGCAGAATTCCAAGAAGTCGGCATGGTATTTGATGATAGGTTTATTCTTTTGCATGGGAAGAGAATAATATTATAACCCCGTGTTCATTATGCCCCAATACTTCGCATAATGTAGGTTAAACGAAATATTGGATGTTTTTCCGGGCTAATAGCTGACGGTCATTCCGAATATGCTGATTTGGGGCGAGAACAGCAGCATGACCTTTAAGGCCAGCAGGAAAAAACCGATGCCCATTAATTCTAAAATTAATATGGCTATCCAAAATACCCATCTGAATAATAATTCTAGCGTCATATTTGCCAAAGTTAAATTTTTTACCTACTGATAATAAATCATATCTCCGAACCTTATGTCAATATAACGCTTTTTCATGAAATCGCCTTTCAGCTTTTCGGTTATCAGGACTTCCAATTTTGACAGTTGTTTGTCCAAATCGCCCTGCAGATTTATTATGACCTCGGGACCGTCCTTGATTTTTAGTTTGAAATTATTTATGTCGTTATCGATCAAAATTTTTTCAACCGGCGGAATATTCTGGTGCTTATCGGCCAATAATCGGGCTGCCGTATCAACGCTGGCATAAACCGCTTCGTCCATATCAATTTTATTGCCCTTGATCCTGGGAGAACCGTTATTCTCCAAATGCCGGTATAAAGCGGTATTCGTGGCATCCAGCCCGGTTTTCTCTATCAAATAACCAAAATTGTCGATGTAATAATTTTCGCCCTGTTCGGTCCAGATATATTTATAGTCCCGCTGCTCATAGTTGATATCAAGAGTGCCGGGCAGGCTTTTTTTCACGCTTAACTGCCCGAAATTATAGATACTGTTCAATTTATCGTATAAAACGTCTTGTTTCAGCAGGAAGAAGTTATTTTTAGGAATTAAATTTATAATGGTGCCGTTCAGCTCCTGGCTGACACTATCCCTGACGGTTTGGCGGTCTATTGAACCCTGTCCGTTGATGTTAATATTAACGATCCTGAAATAGTTTGAAAATAATAAGAACCAGGCCAGCCCGCCGGTGATAACGAGAACTCCGGCCAATATATATTTGGCCGCATTGAATGATTGTCCCGAACCGAATTGGACATTTCCCTTTTTCCTAAATAAAGGATTTACTTTATATTTTTTTAGCCCATAATCAATTTTTTTGCGTTTTTTTGGACTAAAATACATATTTTTAAGTAATATTAAAGGAATTTGCTATTATTAGCGCAGCCATTCTGGCGTAAACATGGTGGATTCCGGGCCGGTTAATAACTGTTTCCTTCGGTTCGCCGTTATATTGCAAATAAGCGGTCTGCTTGCCGTTCCCTGTTTTGACTTCGATGATCTTAAAATCTGATTCCTGGGCAAATCCGAAAGAAATTTTTTCCACGCGTGCTTTCTGGGCCAAGCTCCTGATCCTTGGATTGTCGATATTGTACAGCAATCTGCCCCCGGGCTTGAGCGTTGCGGCTAGACTGCTGTATTCTTCGGCCAGTTCATCCATGCCGGAAAAGCTTTCCAGATATCTCTGCGTTATATTGGTCAGAACGGCTATATCCGGGCGCACTATCGTCAGGAGATAGCGCATGTCTTTCGGATCAGAAACCCCAAGCTCAAGTACAAGCAATTTTGGGAAATTTTTATCCAATGCCGCGGCTGGAGCTTTATAAATTGCCGGCAGCCAGTCCTTGAATACTCCGTAGCCCGATGGCAGATTCAATATGGCTAATGGCAAGCCGATTTCGGTGTTGAAGCTTTTGATATTTGAGCGGACATCGAAGTTTTTCGCACGCAGCTGACTGCTGATCTCTTCTTTATAGAAAGACTTGTCGGTGCTCCCGGCGATAACGATGATCTTCGGCTGATGCAGCATTATCGCCAATTTAGCGAAGAATTTAAGGTAAACCCGCAAAATAGCTCTGAATAACTTTTTCATAATATTCTTTATAAGTTTTGAAATTTGATGCTTATCAAAAATTCCTGTTCGGCTGCGGTCCCGACCGAAGGGAGAGATCCCTTGAACGCGGATAATGGACGGCATAGGGGGGGTCTAATTTTTTGCTATGCTCCATTCACAATGCCGCAAAGTTCTTTTCTCAAGCCTTGCTCTGCAAGCTGGTATCTGTTATTTCACGTAAAATTCCTTTTTCAACTCCTGGTCATCTTCCATCTTTTTTTCTTCGATGCGGGCTTTTGCCGCCAGGCGCAAATCATTAAGATCAAGCTTGTTTAATCCGATTGCCCTTGATTCCAGCTGTTCGGAAGTATTAAGCGCCGGATCATCGATAACCTCGGAAAGCAGAACATCCAGAATCGCCCCGATTTTTGGCCCCGGCTCGATTTTCAGTATTTCCATCAGTCTGCAGCCGTTGATTTTGAGCATTTTTGCCGATACCGGATCCTTTCTGACCTTGTCCAGCATGTATTCCAGATGGCGCAGCTTATACGGTTTGGCTTTGGGCACGCCTGAACCAAGACGGTCAGCGATCCTTAAAGCTATCAAATCCTTCAGGTTTTCTTCACCGACCTTGGCGATCAGCCTCCGGACCGAGCTGTCCGTTACTTCACCGACATTATAATAGAACATGTGGTAGCGGACGAGGGTATATACTTTTTCTATGTCCTTGCTGCAGAATTTCAGCCGGGCCATTATTTTTTTGGCAATTTTGGCTCCGACTATATCATGATTGTAAAAAGTGGCATCTCCTGCGCTGATTTTTTTGGTTTTCGGGTTGGCAATATCGTGCAGCAAGGCCGCCAGCCTGACGCGCCAATCCGGGCTCGGGCAATGCTTAAGGGAAAGCAGCGAATGCTTGTATACCGTATGGATATGGTGCTTATTCTGTGAAACGCCGATCCCCCTCTCCAATTCAGGCAGAATATACTGGAGCAATTTGAGTTCATTCAATTTTTCGATCCCTTCTGAAGGATTATCGGAAGATAAAATTTTTACCAACTCGTCCCTGATCCTTTCGCCGGAGATGAACTTCAGGCTGCCTGCCATTTTTATGGCAGCTCGCTGGGTTTTGGGTTCAATTTCGAATCCCAGTTCGCAATAAAATCTGACGGCGCGCATCATCCGCAGGGCGTCTTCCTTGAATCTATCCAACGGCTCCCCTACGGCTCGGATTATTTTTTTATCCAAATCCTTTTTCCCGCCGAACAGATCTATGATCTCTTTGCTTTCCTTTTCGCCCGGAATTCTCATGGCTAAGGCATTAATGGTGAAATCCCTGCGTTCCAGATCTTTGTCCAGCGAATCTTCAAATCGTATCTCGTCAGGACGCCGCCTGTCGCTGTAGCCTTGTTCGCTGCGGTATGTGGTAATTTCAACTACATCAACGGTTCTATTCTCGGGATCTTTGACCGGTATCAAAACGGTTCCGAAGCTGTTTTCATACTTCCCTTCCGGAAATATTTTTAAAACTTCCTCCGGCTTGGCATCTGTGGTAAAATCCCAATCTTTTGGAATTTTATTCATCAATAAATCCCTGACGCAGCCGCCGACCAAATATGCCTCGTGTTTCTTTGATAATTTATCATTGATAGCAAAAATATATTCTGGAAATTCCATATTTAAACAAGCAATCCTTTGATTGCTTAAAATTTAACGAAAAAGAAATAATTATAGATGCAATATACTATATCGGTGTTAAAAAGTCAAAAAAAGTATAACTTCAATATTTATAAAAAATGTTTAAAATTAGCAAATTATTATCCTTAATAAATCGTTGCATTACGTGCATATTGACAATTTCAATTATCTGTACTATTATGTTTTTGATGAATTATATATTATTTAAAATAATTTACATAAAAAAACGCAGCCAGAACTGCGTATTTTTTTGTTAATTATTTCCCGCTAATCAGCGGGTTTTTTGCCCTTAAAAAATCTATCCTGAACGGAGGAATCATGATCTCTAAGCGTGCAATCCGAGAAATTGAAAGATTATCCTGGTTTTTGGGAAGCTGGCTTACCAGCGCCTGTAAAATGGCCGTTTACGGGATCAGAGATTACACGGCCAAGCAAGATGTATGCGGATTTTTGGACGCTCATATGCACTTATGCCGGGTAGATACCCAAAATCAGGAGTATCTGCCGCAGGGCATCATTTTGAATGAAATTGTTGAATATCCCCTTATAGTTAAGCAGGATTATGTAGGAGTTTTACATGACGGAAAAGCCTATTCCGAACATAGCCTAGCTGAGCGCATGAATATTCAATTGCAGCGCAGCATCCGCATCGGAACGCGGGAAATTTGGGGGGTGGTAGATACTACTCCGGACATTAATTCCAGGGCGTTAAATATCGCGCTGAGCCTGAAAGATAAGTATAAAAGAAAAGTATCGCTTCAAGTCGGCTGTTATTCGGTTTTTGGCCTGAAAAATCCGTTAATTAATGGGGATCGTTTGAGGACGATGGAACTGGCAGCCCAAAAATCCGATTTTATAACTTGCTTGCCTGAAAAAGACCAGGGCGATGATAGAATAGGATTTAAGGGCAATGTAGCCCTGCATCTCGAACTGGCTTATGAAACGCAGAAGCCGCTGCATATCCATGCGGACCAGATGAACAGCGCTTGTCAATGTGACAGCCTGCAAATTATCGAATGCCTGGCAGGTCTTACTCCGAAAAAACTGGAATGGTTTACTGCACCGGGCTTTCCGCGAATTTTTCTGGTCCATGTAATCAGCCCGTCCTGTTATGCTCCGGCCAAGTTTTCCGATCTGGTAGAAAAATTTTTGCATTATAACATTGGCGTTATCTGCTGTCCGACCGCAGGCGTATCCGACCGGCCGCTGCGTTCCGAAATGGTGCCGAACCATAACAGCCTTGCCCGTATCATCGAAATGATGGCTATGGGAGTGAGGGTCTTT
>CAZAFZ010000047.1:0-7830 GCA_964484745.1 uncultured Gammaproteobacteria bacterium
GCCCCTTAGCTTCCGCAACCCAGCTGTTGGCATATTTTTTTCCGGAATCAGCTTTTCAATTATTTTGCATAAAAGAACTTGACTCATATGAGGATAATCCTAATTGATGCGGTCGATGATAGCTATGGCTTACAGACTAAATACCACCCCCTTGGACTTAGCTATCTCGTGGCCTACCTGCCAAAAGCAATAAAGGAAAAATTTGAAATAAAAATCATTAACCAAGATTATTTCCGCGAAATCGATGATTTTAAACCTCAAATTGTCGGCATTTCATCAGTAACCCAGAATTTTAATAAGGCCAAGCAGATAGCGGCACATGCCAAAAAGTCCGGCAGCTTTGTTTTGGTGGGCAAATCGCATATCACCGCCCTGCCGGAAAGCTTGGATGATAATATGGATGTCGGAATAATGGGGGAAGGTGAAGAAACTTTTTTGGAATTGCTGCAGCTTTATCTCCGGGGGAAAACCGGCCCGTCCGACCTGAATGACATCCAGGGGATCGTTTACCGCGATACGGGTCGTTTGGCGATTACGCGTCCCAGGCCGTTCATCGCCAATTTGGACACCATTCCTTTCCCGGACAGGAGCCTTTTCAGCCTAAAGCCGAATGACGATTTTTATATGTTTACCTCAAGAGGGTGCCCGTATAAATGCAAATTTTGTTTTTCTTCGAGATTTTGGCATACTACAAGATTCCACTCAGCAGAATATGTTTTAGAAGAAATACAGGAAATCTATGATAAGTATAGACCTCTAAGGATTACTTTCAGCGACGATCTTTTTATCGCCGACCGGAAAAGGCTTGAGGAAATCAACGAACGGATCAAGAAGCGGAATTATTACCGTAAAATCAAGTTTACCATTTCGGTCAGATCCAATTTAGTGAATGAACAATCGGTAAAATTTATCAAAGGTATCGGCGTAGATATAGTTAATATGGGCCTAGAATCGGGCAGCCAAAGAATTTTGCAGTTTTTAAAAGGCGAAAATATCAGTTTGGCAAACCATATCAATGCAATCGCTTTGCTCAAGCGGAAAAAACTGATCGTTAGCGCATCTTTCATCATCGGCTCGCCGCAGGAAACTGAGGAAGAAATCCTTGAAACATATAATTTCATCAAGCGTTCAAAATTGGACAATTTTGAAATGAATGTTCTCACTCCATTGCCCGGAACTCCGATATGGGATTATGCATTAAGCCGGAATTTGGTTTCGAATCGGATGGATTGGGACCGCCTCAACCTTGATTTCAGCAGAAATCCGGAAAAATTCATTTTGCTCTCCGAGACGGTCAGCCGGGAAAAAATATCCGGCTTCTTGGAAATATTCGAAAAATTAAAAAAAAGAAAAAAACTATTTTTGAAGTTGAAATATTTATATCTGCGTCCGCGCGAAATTTTGCACCATTTGGCAAGCAAAATCAGCGGCTCATAATTATCAGGAATGGATTTTTCCATAATCATCATAAATTACAGAACAAAAGATTTGCTCGATGCTTGCCTGGCATCAATTTTCGCCCATGCTAAAGGCAGTTATGAGATTATTGTTATCGATAATGCGTCCCAAGATGGGAGTATTGAATTTATCAGGGAGAAATATAGCGATCGAATTCTGATCAAGGAGAATAAAAAAAATTTAGGTTTCGGTGCCGCGAACAATATCGGAGCTAAACTTGCGCAAGGCAAATATTTACTATTTTTGAATAGTGATACAGTGATCACAGACGATATCTTATGCCCTATTTACCAGTTTTTTTGTTCGGATAACAAAATTTCAATTGTTTCACCAAAATTAGTTTTACCGAATGGCAAAAACCAGCCCCATGCTTTTGGCAAATTTCCCAATTTTTTAACTTTATTTGCAGGCAGATTTTTGAAAGAAAAGGAATATTTATCCCCCATAGAAGTTGATTGGGTGGGAGGAACTGCGATGTTCATTAAGCGGGATGTATTTTTGGAAATCGGCGAATTCGATGAAAATTATTTTATGTATTATGAAGATATCGACATATGCAGAAGAATTACAAACATAGGCAGCAAAATATACTTATATCCGGATTCCAAGGTAATTCATCACGTCGCCGGAAGCAGCAGTAATTTATTAAATACCAAATTAGCTTATTATAATTCTCAACACTATTATTTTCAAAAATATCACGGTTTCATTTATGCGATGCTTATAAGTGTTTCCACGTGGCCATTGAGGATGGTCAGAATAGCCAAAAGTAAAATGAATTAGTAGTCGCCTTGATAATTAATGAAAGAGAAATTATTCAAAATATTCGAGAGAATTTACCTGCAGAATATACCTATTTACTTATTCTTTGTTTTTATATTTGCTTATTCCTTGATCAGGTCATTCTCGCTATCGATCACTCATGACGAGGCGATAACCACTGTTTATCATGCCGCCGTGTCATACGGGCAAATATTTAATTTCAGCGGGGAATTGCCCTCCAACAGCCATTTGCTCAATACCGTCTTGGTGAAATTCTTCGTTTCAATATTCGGATTAAACGAATTTGTGGTCAGAATTCCGGCTTTGATCGGACAGCTGCTGTATTTGCTCGGCACATATTTGCTTTTAAACCGCTATTTTTCCAAAATTTATTTATATACCGGCGTACTTCTGCTTAATATCAATCCGTTTCTGCTGGATTTTTTTTCGCTTTCAAGAGGTTATGGGCTTTCGATGGGATTGATGCTGCTGGCTATATTCTTTTTCGTGGAATATTATGTCACCCCCGCCGAAAAGCGGAATATCAGGCATATCTACCTTGCGTTTGGCTTATTTGCCCTGTCTGCTCTGGCTAATTTATCGACATTTTATGTTTTTGCTGCTGTCAGCCTAATTTTTTTCATTATTAATTTATTTCCCCGCCGTCCTGCACCGATTACCGAAAAACGGCGTTTAGAAGATTATTCCAGGAAGCTATTCAAGATAACGCTTCCCGTTATTTTATATTTCGGTTTAATAGCAGCCGTGCTGTATAAGCAGGTTATTTTAATATATAAGAATAATGAAATCAACTATACGCCGGCCAAATCATTCTGGAGCGGTACGGTCAGGAGCTTAATTGAAAGTTCGCTCTATGCGGATAATAAATACATCGTTTATGTGTCAATCTTGCTGATGTTATTGTTCGCTTTGTTATTATTCTTGTATTTGGCAGATATGCTAATAACAGCTAGAATTATGGCGCAGGAGCGAAAACTAAGTACAATTTTCGCATTGATATTAGCAGTTACGACCCTCATTATTTATATCCAGCATCTAATACTAGGTTCGAATTTACTTGCGGAGAGGTGGGCGCTCTTCTACCTGCCGTTAACGAATCTGTTTATCGTATCTTATTGGCAGGACTTGAATTTGGACCAAGGGCATAAAACCGTTAAAAATATTTTTTATTTCATCCTGGCCATATATTCCGTATTTATGCTGGCTGGCTTTGTGTTGAATATGAATTTAAGATTTACGCGCAACTGGAAATATGACGCGGATACCAAAAGCTTTATGCAAGAGGTCCAGTTGCTGCATGATAAGGGCATTCTTAAACAAAATCAGTACGGTATCGGGAGCAGTTGGGAGCTGAATCCGAGCATTAATTTTTACAGGATTAAGGATGATATGGTTTGGCTGAAAGAACCGGAGCAGGCAGCACCGACCAGCGGCCAGGAGATATATTTTATCCTGTCCACGGATCTTGATGGCCTGGCAGAAGCGAAGCTTGCAAAGATTCATGAATACCCGCTATCCGGCTCGGTTTTTGCCGTAAACCCAGAAAAAATAACCGATTATCAGAAAATATCGGATGTATTAAAAAACAGCAGGCCATTATTCAAAATGCCGAACTTCATCAGTGAGCCCGATCAATTTTATTCCGTCAACCTTAGCCCGGCCATTGCAATTAACAAGCGTTCAGCGGTTTTGATGCTTGGAATTATTTTTTTGGTAACTTCGCTGGCTGCCAATTTTATTTTCAATAAACGGGCGCAAGCCAAATCGAATATTTTACTTGCCCTGATACTGCTATTTTGGTCGCCGCTGTATTTAAACTCTCTCTATAATAATTTTTATGATTTTTATGATAACTTGCGCGCTTTGAAATTTCAGGATAATGCCAAGCGGATATTGCGTTATTGCCAAATAGACATGAACGGTGAATTGGGCGGAAAGATATGCCAGTTTCAAAATTTTGCAGCAATGTCTAAAAATAAAATTCCTGTCGGTTCAAATGCAAAAATTTTTACGATGAATAATTTTGACGTTTATTTAAAATATTATTTATTTCCCGAAATAAATTCCATAGAAAATATTGAACAAGCGGATTATGCGATCCTGTACTATTCGGCCAATTATTTTGTGTCCGAATCCGAATTGGTTACGGATGGAAATCCACAGGCTGAATTACTAGCCGAATATCTTCTGCGGGGCAGGGCAGAAATATTTTATTACAATGGCTATATTGGTTCAATCATAAAGATTAATAAATAACCCATGTTGATTGCATTTAAAATATTATTATTTTTTCTTTCCGTAATAACCGGCGGCTTTTTGGCGTTAAATTTAATTTTCAGGAGGCAGGCATTTATGCGGCTTGGCTCATATATATTGTTGCCGCTTTATTATGGCATAGGTTTATTTATAATTAGTATCCAGATTTTTCTTTATCTGTTCATTTTGAAACAGCGTTTTAATGCCATAATTTTCGGAACTATCTATGCGGCAGAAATATTGGTTATGGCTTATTTCTATTTTAAGCATAAGCTGCATAAATTGTTTTGGCCGAAACGGGAAAAATCAGTATTCGATGTTAAGTCGGCATTGATATTTTTCTTGTTGACGGTGCAATTATTAATGGTTGTATTTTTTATAATAACCAGACCAACCATGGCTTATGACAGCATTGCGGTCTGGTCATATAAAGCAAAAGTTCTGTATTACACTGAGATGGTTTCATTTGACAAGGAAAGCGTTGATTATCTGGGCGGAGGCGGCCATTTAAACTATCCTTGGCAAATACCCCTTTCCCAATTTTGGATGTCCAAAGTTTTGGGGCAGTATGACGATAATTACTCTAACTTCATTTACGGAGCATATTATATGTTTAGCTTATTGTTTGTCTATGGAATTTTAAAAAGATTTTTATCAGATTTTTATGGCTTGGCATTAACGTTCATACTATCATCAATTCCGTTGTTTTTTTATCATGCCTTCACTGCTTATGCGGACCTACCCCTGGCATTTTATTTTGTTTGCGCCTTTGGGCTTTTAGTTTTGTCTTTGAGGGATGAGCAGGCAAGCCTTTTATATTTGTCGGCGGTATTTATATCGATTTGTATTTGGATAAAAATTGAAGGGCTGATTATGGTTACGGTGTTCAGCATCGCTGTTCCCGTCTATAATATAATTGACAAAAAACTACGAAGAAGGGACTTGCTGGCTTTTTTTCTGCCTATATTATTTTTTAGTTTACCTTGGTTTTATTTTATAGCCTTGAATAGGTTGGGCCTGAGCAATACAGAGCCGGGTTTTGTTTTTCATCCAGAAGTGATAAAGAGCTTTTACGAGGCATTGTTTGTTGCCAGCAGCTGGAACATTTGGTGGTTTATTTTCATATTAATTATTATTATGTCTTTTAAAAATTTGTTAAGATCCAGGCAAATGATATTATATTTTTCAATTCCATTATTGGTTCTATTGGTATATTTAGGAATTTATATCTTTACCAATAATTACGTCTATGCCATTGATCAAACGGCGCTTTCCCGAAATATATTATCAATATTGCCTTCTACAATATTATTAGCAGGCTTAGCAGTTTCCCATATGTTTAACCACTATAAACGCCATTTAGATGGATAAATATATTAAATATTTATTGTTATTCTTCTTGATACTCGCGCCATTTTTTGATGGCGGAAGAAATGCCTACTTTTCAATCATTTTCCAATTGGTGGTAACGGCTGCAATTTTAGGTTGGCTTACTTTCAGCCGGCGCGCGGAGAGCATAAAACTCTTTCAATTTATTAAAGCCAAACGCTGGTTATGGGCGGTATCGCTGTTGGGCTTTCTTTTTCTGCTCTTTTCGATAATTTTATCAGCATCACCTTTGTTGGGCATCAGAATTTTTCTGCAGAATTATTTTGTCATGTTTCTTGTTTTTCTGTTTGTGTCCGAAACAGAAATTGCGAAAGATGACTTGACAAAGTTTTTTCAAATAATTTTTTATACCGCGGCAATTGTATCTTTAGCCGGTTATTATTTTTATTTGGAAGGAAATTATTTTAGAATGACCTCTACGTTTTTTTGGCCGAATCCTTTGGCGGGATATTTATTATTTTCAATTCCGATTGGAATATATTTTGTGTCAACCCGGAAAAGATTAGTCGATATATTTTTGTTGGCGATTATATTTTCGGCCTTTGTGTTGACCGGTTCCAGGGGCGCATATTTGGCATTGGTATCCGGTATATCAATATTATTTATCTATAAAATTAAAACAATCCGGACACTCTGGAAAAAGGTTTTACCGCCCTGTATTTTAGCGGTAATTATAGCCATTCTACTTATTGGGGCAGTGCAATTCTTAAAAAATCCCGCCTTTAATTTTTTACAAAGGAGTTCTTATAGCGGAGAAGTTCTGGAAACATCAATGTCGACCCGGCTCGATTATTGGCGAGGTGCATGGCAGATTTTTCTGCATAATCCATTGTTTGGCACCGGACCGGACAGCTTTGCGACAATTTATCCCCGCTATCAAACAGATGTCCTTAGTTCCTCAAAATATCCCCATAACTGGTTATTGGAATCGCTAGCAGAGGAAGGTATAATAGTTACAGTTGTCCTGTCAACGATATTGATTTTTTTAATAAGTCAGGTAATTAAAAGATGCTCTGTAGATTCCCGGGTTTGTACGGTTGTGATAGCAATTTTCGCATCAGTGTCGCATAACTTAATAGACGTTGATTGGCATTTTTTGGCGAACCAATTTTTATTTACGGTCTGTTTGGGATTGCTGCTCAATAACTTCTTAAAGTCAGGAATAAGCGTTTCCGGCTTTCGTAAAAAGGCAAACCATAAATCATATTCCTCAATTGCCTTTAACTCAATTGTCGTTATCTTATTTTTTCCCTTGCTCGCATGCTTGGCTTCAGATCTGTATTTCTATATAGGAGAAAGCAGGTTTAAAGACGGTAAGCTTGGCGTTTCTTTACCGAATTACTTTAAGAGCGCGCGAATGATACCTGATCCTGATTATTCGAGAAAATATGCTTACGCGTTATATGTATCTGCTCTTGAGACGAAAGACCGTAACATATTGGCGTTAGCGCAAAATGAAATCGATGGCTTGATCAGAATCGATCAGCAAAATTCCCAGAATTATTACATTAAGGGAAGAATCATTTATGCCGCTGGAGATCCGGAAGAAGCGCTGCAGGATTTTTCCAAAGCAATCCAAATAGATCCGCATAATTATCCAAGCTATTATAACGATTTGGCCTTAGATCTCATTAGTCTTAATAGAAATAATGAAGCGATAGTGCTGCTTAAAGAAGCGATTGCATTTTATCCCAAAGAGATTGTTCAAGCCAAAATGCTGCATCTTTACAGCGGGCAAGTTGAATCATCCGGATTTGAAAAAGAAGTGTCTTCAATTCAAAAATTATATCAAAGCCTGACCGCAGGCCATGTGAATCAATAGCAGATAATTTTTAGCGCTTATAATTGGCGTTTGAGAAAAAATGCTATGAACAATTTGAAAGCATGCTTAATTTGTAAAAGCGAAAACAGAAAAATTGCCTTTATGGACTTTGGCACTCCGGT
>CAZAFZ010000048.1:0-7781 GCA_964484745.1 uncultured Gammaproteobacteria bacterium
AAACAGCGGGGCGCCGAAATATCTTCAAGGTTAATGCCCGCGAATGATGGCTGGATCATTTTGCAGAAATTGATGATTTCCCCCGGTTCATGGGCATTGATGCATAATGGAATCGCGTCGATGCCCGCTTGCTTCTTGAATATCGCCGCCTTGCCTTCCATCACCGGCAGTGCCGATTCAGGGCCGGTATCGCCCAATCCCAGAACGGCAGATCCGTCGGTTACAATAGCGACCGTATTCTGCCTATTGGTATATATTTCCGCTGATTTTTTATTTTTCGCAATTGCCAGAGAAACCTCGGCAACCCCGGGAGTATAGGCCAAGGCATAATCAGCCAGTTTATCCAGTTTAACTTTGGCTTTAATTTCAATCTTGCCTTTATTTTTTTTGTGCAGCGCCAAGGCCGCTGATTTCAAGCTCATTTATTTAAATTTAAATTGGCGCCGCAATAGCGGCCATTGCCTGCGATTATATTATACTAATTTATATATTTTTTCAACTAAAAATGCCGCCTATGAATGCGGCATTTTGAAGCCAGCTAAAAACTTATGAAATCCACAAGCCATGTACATTGCAATAATCCCTGGCCTTCATTTCAGCAGCTTCGACCATGAAATCGGCTTCGGGCGCATCGCCCGGTTTAAGATATTTTCTATCTACCTTGCCGTCAGCAATCAATTCTATCCATTCGACATAATGCGCATCTTCCATCGGATGCGGTACGGAGCCGACTTTTACTTTAACGCCGTTCTCGGTTTTTTCAATTACCGGTACATGCTTTTCCGAGCCTTCATCCTGGTTTTTTTCGGCCAGCGCCTCCATCGGTTCCCCGCAGCAGACCAGAGTTCCGCCGCCGGTGTGCACAACTTCCGCGATATTGCCGCAGATGCTGCACTTATAAATTTGGTTGAGTTGGGTCATATGGTTAAATTTAAATATAACAACTTTCTATAAAAATATTTTATTGACATAGAAACATATTACATTGCCATAACATAAATTTCGAATTTTTTAATTTTCAATTTTGAATGAATTTTAAATGACTTAATGTTTTAAGAATTAATATATTAGGATTTGATTCTCCCGCAATTTATTATTCCTTGGTGAGGGGGATCCCGCATATTCGCTTTGCGGTGCGGGAGAAATTCGAAATTCATCATTCAAAATTTTTATATTTGTAGATTTGAATATCATTCGTAGATTTGCATTGTGGTTTTATACCGTATAATTTAATAATTTTCGCATTTAACCTGATAATACGCCTGCTCGTGGTCGCAGGACGGGCATTTCAGCGGGGCTTCCTTACCATAATGCATATAGCCGCATTCGCGGCAAACCCACCAGGTTTCCGTCTCCTTCTTAAATACGGTTCCGGCTTCAACTTCGTTCAATAACTTAATATATCTTTCTTCATGATGCTCCTCGGCTTTGGCAATCGCCTTCAATCTGGCGGCAACTTCGGGCAATCCTTCGCTTTGAGCGATGTTAGCGAATTCCGGATACATGCTGGTATGCTCGTAATTTTCCCCTGCGATGGCGGCTTTCAAATTTTCTGCTGTTGTCCCTAAGACGGTCGGGGCCGCCGCCTCAACAGCGATTTCCGGCTTTTTTTCTCCGGCTTTCTCCATCAGCTCATTGATCATCTTGAAGAGTTTGGCAGCATGTTCTCGCTCATTATCAGCGGTCAATAAGAACAGTTCGGCGATTTGCCCGTATCCTTCTTTTTGGGCGATTTTAGCATACATGGCGTACCTGTTGCGCGCCTGGCTTTCGCCGATGAATGCTTTGGTTAAGTTCTCAATGGTTTTATTCATATGTTTGTTTTAATTATTAATGCCCTATTATAATACTCTAGATAATAAACTCATGCAAATATTGAAAAGGGGCAAGAAAATCTTGCCCTATATTTTAATGCGCCGGTTTTCCGGCATCTCTGCTCTTTTTTTTCAACAGCTCCTTGAAACCGCTGGCTTTGTAGTTATTCATCCATTTCATGACAATCAGGTGTCCCAAAAACCTTTTCCAGGAATTCCGGAATAATTTTCTGGGATATTGCCAGGATTTTCTAGGTGAAAATCCCTTGAAGGGCATCCTGACGAGCCAATGGAAAGGCATGGAAAGGGCCAGGGGTATGATGGAAATTACCCAATGGGCGCATAAGGTCAAAATTCTTGATTTCCAAATGAAAGGAAATCCATAGAATTTGCGCATCAATTTTACATATTCATGCTGCAGCTCCAGAGGATCAATTCCATGGTCAGGGCGGAAAGCCAGCAATGTACCGTTATATACGCCCCAGCCGACATCCGGATAAACCCTGCCCTCACCGTCATTTTCCAGCCTATTCCTTGCTATGGTGCAAGGCAGCGGCGTATAAAGCAGAACCTGCAAAGTATCAGGATTGACTCTCTTGATAAAATCCCAATATTTTTTGGCGATTTTTTTGATAGGCGTCTGCTTTTCATCCGGATCCGGTTTACCGAATTTCCGGGGGTAGCCCAGAATCATCATCATGTGATTATAGATGTCCGCATTCGCGAAACCTTTGGACCATTCGACCATTTTGGCGGGATTCACCGGCTTTTTCATGGCGACCAGGTCTTCCCTGATAGGCGATTCATAGCCGATCGCTGTGGCAAAGACGCCGGCTTGGCGCATTAAGCCCAGCAATTCGGGATTCCCGCCAGCCGAAAGCCTGGTTTGCGTTATCAGCTTTGGAAATCTGGTTTTGCGTTCTTTTTTATACTCGATCAACCCCTTCATCAGGTAAATGCAACCCTCGAGATCCTGTTCAAAGCGGTCATCCACGATGAAGATCTTTTTTACGCCCTTACTGGCCAAATCCAGGATCTGCTTGAGAAAACGCTCCGGTGACATCGGCCGTGGAGGCGTGTTTACCCTGCAAAATTCGCATTTGCCGCTGCAGCCGCGCGTGCGCTGCAATGGATAGATCTTTATCTTGGCATAGCGTACCAGCCAAAAATCCGGATCAGGCAGAAAATCGATTTCCTCCTGCGGAACCAGCAGGAAATCCGGTCCGTTGCGCAGGATTTGGCCGTTTTCCCTGTAGGAAATTCCCGGTATTCCGGAAAGCGGTCCGCCTTTGACGAGAGCATCGATCAGATCGGCGATGATAACTTCCGACTCGCCATGCACGACTACAACCTTGACGCCGTTATCCGGAACCGCATTCAGAAATTCCCAAGGAATATCGCTGGCATGCCAGCCCCCCAGAATAATCGCACCAGGCCTTAATTCCCCAGGCATTTCAGCATATGTCAGCATTAGCTGCAAGGCGCGCGGAGCAGCATTGGTCATGGTATTGGAAATACCTACGATATTCGCTTTGTTTTCGCGCTGCAGTGCATAATGGTCAGGATATCCTTGGCTGTCTCTTGGACCCCAGCGCAAGCGCGAATAATTGTTTTCGGAAATTACTTCGCAATGCAAATAGGGCAATTGGCGGTTGGCGACCGTTGCAACCATAACCGGTCCCAGCGAAATTGTTTGGCTGGCTTCATACCGGAATATATTATCCCTTCCAAAACCAGAATCGAAAACTTTGAACACTTTTCTATTAAAGTCCATCATAATCACGCGCATTTTCCTCCTTTTGAAAGTGAAAGGAACAAAATAATTATTAAATTACCAATAACAATAGTCAAATAACAAATAATTGCAAATTCCAGATGGCCAAAATTCGAAATATTATTTTTCAGTTTTAAATTTTTGAAATCCGATAATATTTAATTTTGAGATTTGTAATTTGATGCTTTTATTACGGAAATACTTTGGTTTTAGCGGCGTTTACCCTGACAAATGACAGGGTAAACCCAGGATACCGATATTTCCGCGTCCTCTGGCGGAAGGAGAGAGATTCGAACTCTCGAGACCCGTTAAGGCCTATCTGCTCTCCAAGCAGACGCACTCGACCACTATGCGATCCTTCCAATTTTTACGCCTGACCCTGGCCCGGTTGCATAACCGGGACTCGGCCATCCTACCAATTTTATATTATCAAAAAGTGCGGGACGCATGCCTTGGATGCAATCCTTGCTTTTTCGCCGTTTTAGACGATTAAGACAGGTTTAATTCCCGAAAAAACAATAAATATATTATACATCTAGAATTATTTTATTCAATAATTCTTCATTGTTTTTCTGGCTGAAATTCCTGGTTTCATCGATTGCTCCTAAAATATTTTTTGCCTCCCTGGCAACCGGTTCTAACAAGGCAAGAGGCGCCATTCCGCTGTCCATTAAAATTTCAACCCAGTATAAAATGTCTTCAGCGTTTTTCTGCGGCTTTTCCAGCCGGGCGACAAAATTCAGCTTAGTGTTGCTTTTTTGGGCATGCCGATAGCCGGAAGCGAGGCGCTCGGCCTCCGATAGCAGCCTTTCGGCAATGAATTTCCCGGGATTATTGTCAGGAAGCTCCCGGGTAAGTTCAAAAATGTCCAGATTGAATTTTTTTATATTGCTGTAGAATTGTTCCTTGGTCATATTTCGCAAAACGCAAAACTTGAAACTCGAAAAGTGAAAAATTTCAAATTTATATCTTTTAAATAATCCTAAAATTAGAAATTTTTTATGCCTCGGTTTGCGTTATTTGGAATAATTAAAAAACTAAGGCTTCAGTTGTCGCCTAACTCCTCGTTTATCACACTGCGCAAGCCCATCACATTCTGGCCGGCTTCATCGGTATAATCATCCATAGGCAAAGCGCCCGGGTATACGATCCCGTTGACGAAGAAAGCCGGAGCGCCGATAACTCCGAATTGCTTGACCCCTTGCGAATCTTTAGCGATTTTTTCCAGATAGGTATTATTGCTGATGCAATTTTCATACTGTAAGGTGTTAAGGCCCAGGTCTTTGGCATCTGAACTGAATTTTTCAGTGTAAAAAATATTCTTCTCGTTATCGTCGAATATGCGGGCGGCCATTTCCCAGAATTTGCCCTGCTCTCCCGCGCATTCGGCTGCCTGGGCCGCCGGCATTGCATGGGCATGCGATCTCAGAGGAAAGTGACGGAACACGATGGCGACTTTTCCGTCAAACTCTGTTTTCACCTTTTCGATTGTTTTATAGAAATCCAGGCAGAAGGGGCATTCAAAATCTTCATAAACCACTATCTGCACCGGAGCTTTTTTATCTCCCCAGACGTGGTCCGTGTCGCGTATCTTAAGCTCCTCCGGTATTGCCGCTTTTTTGGCCGTCTTGGTTCCATTCTGCTGAGCCTGCTCCACCTCCGGTCCAGAACTTTTAGGACCTTGCGTAAAGCTATTCTGCACCACCCAGAAAACACCGACAATCACCAGAATTGCCGCCGAGGCAATAATAAGATTGGTTAAAAGAAGCTTATTCTTGAACATAAATTTAAATAATTTTTAATCTTGTATATAAGCTTTATTTTATTTTAACATTAAAAAATCAGAAATTGTTTGGAAATTGTCCGCCAGCTGGCGGATTAAACATTAAAATCATTTGATAAGCTATATTGGCGGCTTCATTTTGTGCCACCCGGTTGCCTGTTCATAATTGTAAGCTGCGCGCAGAATGGTTTCCTCGCCGAACCTTCTGCCGATCAATTGCAGGCCGACCGGCAGATTGCGGGTAAATCCGCAAGGAATTGATATTGCAGGCAGGCCGGCCAGCGATGCGCCGGTTACGAAAATATCCTCCAGATACATTTTTAAGGGGTCGCTGGCTTTTTCCCCTATCTTGAAAGCCGGATGGGGCGAAGTAGGGGTCAATAAAAAATCCGCCCTCTCCAGCACGTCGTCCAGCTCCCGTTTTATGATCGTTCTGACCTTTTGGGCTTGGAGATAGTAAGCGTCAAAATAGCCTGCTGACAAAGCATAGGTGCCGAGCATTATGCGGCGCTTGGCTTCCGGACCGAAACCGATGCCCCTGCTCTTTTGATAGATTTCGATCAAAGAATGCTCCTCGCGGCTTTTTTCGCTCGTTTCGCTATAGCCGTATTTTATGCCGTCGAACCTGGCTAAGTTTGAGCTTATTTCCGAGGGAGTAATAATATAATAAACCGGGATTCCGTATTTGGTGTGAGGCAAGCTTACCTCTATGATTTCAGCTCCCAGCTTTTTGAATGTTGCTATCGCATTCTCTACTGATTCACGGACCTGGATATCGATGCCTTCGCCAAAATACTCCGACGGGATTCCGATCCTGGCGCCGGCAATACCTTTCTTGATCGCCGTTTCGTAGTTAGGCACCTTGAAAGGTACCGTAGTAGCGTCACGGCGATCAAGGCCGGCGGTAATACCCAGGATAATCGCGGCATCCTCGACATTCTTTGTAATCGGTCCGGGTACGTCGGTTGAAGATGTCATTGAAATCAAGCCGAAGCGCGAACACCGGCCATAGGTCGGCTTAAGCCCGACTACGCCGCAAAATGAAGCCGGACATCTGATTGAACCTCCGGTATCTGTTCCCAGCGAGAAAACGGCCATGTCGGCGGCTATTGCCGCAGCCGAGCCCCCGGATGAACCGCCCGGCACCCTTTCAAGGTCCCAGGGATTGCGAGTCGGCCCAAAGGCGCTGTTCTCGGTCGAAGCGCCATGCGCGAATTCGTCCAGATTCGCTTTGGCGATAATGATCGCCCCTTCAGCTTTGAGCTTTTCGACGATCGTAGCATCATAAGGGGCAATATAGTTTTCCAGGATTTTTGAAGCGGCTGTAGTCCTGATGCCGGCAGTCATAATATTATCTTTCACGATCATCGGTATGCCCGATAATTTATTTTGCCCGCCTTTTAACCTTTGGATATCGGCTTCCCTGGCCTCGATCAACGCGCGTTCTTCAAGCACGGACAAGCAAGCATGGACCTTTCCGTCGGCCTCCTTGATCCTTTTCAGGCAGCTTTGCACCAGCTCAACCGAACTGATTTCCTTTTTTTCCAGCTTAACCTGCGCTTCTTTGATTGTTAACCCATGGAATCTTTCCATCTTTTCCTTATTAATTGTTTTTGTTGCGCGTTGCGCGAATCAATCCAGAACTTTCCTGACTTTAATAAATCTCCCTTCCGTCGCCGGAGATTCTCCCAGCGCGGCTTCAATCTCCCCTTTATCCCAAGGATCTGCATTGTCTTCCCTGAAAACGTTTTCCAGCCCCGTTACCTGTGCAGTGGGTTCGACTCTCTCGGTATCCGCTTCGCTGAGCATATCGATATAGCCAAGAACATTGGAAAGCTGTTCGCCATACTTAGCTAGTTCCTCCTCGGTAAGTTCAAGGCGGGCCAGTTTTGCGATATGCTCGATTTCTCTGCGGGTCAATTTCATATTATTATACGAATTTACTAATAGCTTACAAATAATACGAATGGTTTTTCTGTATGAATATTAAATTATTTGTAATATTTATGACAAATTTGTATTTTGTATTCATAACATTTTTAAAAACTCCTTTTCATCAATTGTTTTTACGCCAAGCTGTTTGGCTTTTTCGTGCTTGCTGCCAGGATCTGCTCCGGCTACGACATAATCGGTTTTTCTGCTCACCGAAGACGAAACGTCGCCTCCTAATTCCCTTATCTTAGCCTTTGCTTCATCCCTTGTCAAACTTGCCATACTTCCCGTTAAAACGAAGGTAAGGCCTGCCAGTTTCTGTTCGGGCATCCCCTCTTTCGGCTTGACAATATATACTCCGTTGCTGTCAAGTTTATTGAGGAATTCGATATTATGCTTTTCCCTGAACCATTGGTAGATGCTTTCCGCCACCACCGGCCCAATGTCCTGAAGTTTTTCATAGTCATCTTTCGTAAGG
>CAZAFZ010000049.1:0-5270 GCA_964484745.1 uncultured Gammaproteobacteria bacterium
CGGAGCTTAAGTTTATTTTCGGCAATGAAATATGCCCCCGGGAAGCTAAAAAAACAATAAACAAAATAATAATGAAAATAACCAGAGGAATTATGGCAGCTTGGTTTGCCTTCCGGTTCTCCGATGAAAATTGCCCGGCCGAACTGTCGGATTTTCGGGGGCCGTCTTTTTTCAGGTCATCTTCGAGCCCGCCGAAGACGACATAGATAATTATTCTCCAGGTTAAGGTTAGAAGCAAAAAGTATAAACACAATCCGATGGCAACAAAAAACCAAAGATTAAGATCGGATTCTATCGGCGCATAACAGACATATATCCTTCTTCTTAAAAGAAGCAGCAAGGCGATAATAACGCCGAATATTATGAAAAAAATTTTCGCGGCCCGATAATACCACTTTTCCTCCAGGGATGATTTTTTGATAGGCATAGTATTGGGGGTAGATATCTATTCAATATTATAGCAAATTTTTTAATTTTTAAACAAAACGGCCCTGGAAAGCGGTTGCAATCCAAATGCGGGCATGAAAAAACAACCTGCATAAAATCAAACTATTTTTTTCCGGCTCACGCTATTGAAGGCGTCTGGAAATTTTGATCGGCGGGAAACAAATGGTGAGGCCGCCGGCTATTCCGCTTAAGCGGCCCGTATCGTCATCTGTAATTTTCTTAATATCCCTCTGAATATTTAAAAACCCGGTTAAAGCAAACTTTTCGGTGAATAAAAACTTTCATGCGTTGAATTAGCCGCTCAAAAAGAATTAACGCTATTTCTTTATCTTCATCCAATAAGCTCCGAAGTATGTTGCGATCGGCATCGATAAGGCGACGCCGATACTGCCGACAAAAGTCCGCACTACTTCGGTGGCGATTATCTCGTTATTTATGACTTGGCTGAAAGACGTGAATACGCCCTGATTGACAACGAACAGAAGGAGCAGGGGCAGGGATGCGCCGGCGTACGTTAAAAACAAAGTGTTGACCATGGTGCCCAGATGGGTATTCCCTATCTTGAAAGCGGAAGCGAATACTTTCTTGTTCGGCAAGTTCGGATTAGCCTTTTTAATTTGAGCGGCCGCTTCGATCTGGCTGACAATCACATCGTCCAGCACGCCAATGGCTCCAATCAGCATGCCGGCCAATAACAACCCCTGGAAATCGATCGCGTTCCTGGTTAAACCGATCAAAAATACCGATTCGTCCTGCGACATGCCCGACAGCCGGGCCAGCTTGGTGAATACCACTGAAAAAATGAAAGTTATTGCCAGTGAAATTAAAACGCTTAAGACGGATAGGTGCGATTTCTGTTCCCAGCCTTCGGTCAAATAAATCATTATCATTAAAATAAAAAAAGCTCCGATCAGCCCTACGAATAGAGGATTGCTTCCATCCAAAATTTTAGGCAGAATGAATTTGATGATTATAAAAAAACTGACAACCAGGCCCAGCAATGATCTGGCCCCTTTTTGCTTGCCGATTGCAACTATTATCAAAGCAAAAATAAAACCGAGCAGATATAAATATCCGCGGCGGACAAAATCAATTACGTAAAATTTTTCATTGCCTTCCATATCGACCGATCTGGCAACCAGCACTTTATCGCCCGCATCATAAACTGCGGCGCTGGCAACTTCAATATCCGATATGCCATCGAACCTTAATTCTTTATCCTTCCACTCCCCAGCCAATCCTTTCAATAATAAATTCTGCTGGATTACGATCGATCCGTCTTCCCTTTTGACCTCTTTCCTGTCCAATATCCTTATCACCTCCGCTTCAAACGTTTCTTCGCCGCCGGCTTGCCCCATCATCGCCTCAGCCGATGAATCTTCTTCGGCCGGCGCCATGATCTCATCCACCGCGTTTTCCGGCCGGCTTTCTTGCTTGCCGTTTTCTTGCCCATGGGAAAAATCGGAAACTAAAAATAAGCCGAGCAAAATAATCGAAAATATTAACAATTGTTTCCGCATATTTTTAAACCTTACAATTACAGCCCCAGGAACAATGCGCCTCGATATGCAGCAAAGGCTGCCAGCCAGGCAATCACGACAACGCTAATGGAGTGCAAAATGGTAAATTTCCAGCTGCCGGTTTCTTTTTTGATGGCAGCTACCGTGGCCAGGCATGGAATATACAGCAGAACAAAAACCAAAAACGCAAAAGCGCCGGCCGGAGAGATATAATCGGGCAAGGCCGTCACCAATCCTTCGGCCGACACGCCGTGCAAAGAACCCAGGGTGCCGATAATGATCTCTTTGGCGGCTAATCCGAATATCAGGGCAACGGCGAAACTCCAATGCTCGAATCCTAACGGCTTGAAAATCGGCGCAATCAGTTTGCCTAATTGCCCGACATAGCTTTCCGATGCGCCATATTCTGCGCCCCAAGGCAAGCTGGCAAAAATCCAAATAACTATCACGGCTCCCAGGATAAGAGTTCCGGCTTTTTTGATGAACATGCTCATCTGCCACCAGGCATGCTTGAATATGTTTTTTATCGAAGGCAGGCGGTAGGGCGGCAATTCGATTATCAGCACGTTTTCCCCTTCAATCCTGATAATCTTCGACAAAAAATAGCTGGCCGCCAAACCGACCGCTACGCCAAGAAGATACAGGGACATTATCACTGCCGTAGCATTCTGCGGAAAAAATATTCCCGCGAATATTACATAAACAGGCAAGCGGGCGCTGCAGGACATGAAGGAATTGATAAATATCGCGATCAGCCTTTCTTCCTTGTATTGTATGGTGCGCGTGGCCATGATCGCCGGGACATTGCAGCCGAATCCCAGGATCATGGGCAGAAAAGTCTGGCCGGAAATGCCGAATTTATGGAATATCCGGTCAAGCAAAATGACCGTACGCGCCAAATATCCCGAATCTTCCAGGACCGAGGTCAGCAAAAATAAAATAAAGATTAAAGGCGCGAAAGCCACGACCGTTCCGACCCCGCCGATGATTCCTTCAACTAAAAAAGAAGCGAATAAATCCGGCAATCCCAAGCCTCCAACCGTCTTAGCGAGCGAACTGAACAAATAATCGATTGCGTTGACCAGCGGAGCGGAAAGAGTGAATGTCCCCTTGAATAAAAGATAGATGATAAAAATAAAAATCGGCAATGACAAATATTTGTTCAGCAGCCAATAATCGATCTTCTGCGTTTTTTTATCGTTGTCCGGAACCCGATAAAATGGCAGCAAATTATCCTTTATAAAACCAAGGGCTTGGCGGTGGCTGACATCTTTATTTCTTTTCAGCAATGCTTCAAAATAGCTCGGCTTCTTGATATCGCCTGCTTGGATTTCTATTATTTTTTCAAGCAAAGCGCGCTGATTATGCCCGGTATGGGCTTCGATTTCCACGATCGGCAACTCAAGCTTTTCTTCGATTTTTTTCGTATCGATCCGATAGCCTTTTTGCCTGGCTTCTTTATTGAAATTGAAAGCCAATACAATTTTTTTGCCAAGCGATAGAAGTTCGAAGGTCAAAAGCAGATTGCGCTCTAAAAAATTAACATCAATAACCTGGACTATGATATCCGGATTTTCCGATAAAAAATAATCGCGCACGACCTTTTCTTCGTTGCTATAGGGGGTAATGCTATAGGTTCCCGGCAAATCGACTATCCTGATTTTATGATTCTTAAAATTGATAATGCCCTCTTTTTTCTCGACTGTTTTTCCCGGCCAGTTGCCGACATGCAAATTCATGCCGGCCAAAGAATTCAAAAGCGATGTTTTGCCCGTATTAGGATTGGCGATCAAGCTTACCGATATATTTTTATTCATAAGATTTCGATTTGTTTGGCCGTTTTATTTCTGATCGCGATAGTCGTATTTAAACAACGGTAAATGCGGGGACAGCCCAGGGGAGAATTCTTGATCGGCATGATCTCGACTCCTTTGATCAGGCCGAAACTATGAAGGCGCTCCTTGACTTTTTCCTCCGTCTTGATTCCATTGATTATGCCGGTTTTATTTATAGGGAGATCGTATAATGAATTCATACCATTTTAATATTTTTTAATTTGCATTTTCTTTCGAATCTTGTGTTTTGAAAATGCAGGGGGCTGTTGCAATGTGGGTCTAAACTGTTGCTAGAATGAATAAGATTCGGCTATAAATCTTATTTATCTATTAAAAACCTGAAAACCTCTGTCGGCGGGCGGACCAAGAAAATCGCTCCAGGCATAATTATTTTCCGAGAGAACCGTACAATTCATGGATTTTAACAGTGGCCATTTCTTGAAGCTCTTCCTTGGATTGTTTTCCGTTTTTATCTATATGAAACGAATCCCCAAAGGCAACTTTTTTCTGCCTAATTCCGGTCGGAACTATATCCAACTCTCGTCCGGAAATTCTCTTATATTCCCTTGCGACCAATGCATAGCCGGCATAGGCTTTCCTGTCATCATCTTCTAGTCTTGAAAGCGGCCCTTCGGCCAGAATGGCTATATCTTTTCCGCTAAGTAACAGCACTGCCATGGCTTTTATATTATTTATATTTCCTCCCAAAGAATTAAAGCTTTGTGCTGCTTTTTCATGTTCCTCCCTTGTCTTGTCCGGAGATTTTTTTATTGCTTCCTTGATTTGCTCATTGTTTAAATTGGAAAAGCTTTCTCTTATCGGAACCATTCCTAATTTTTTTAATAACCACCGAAAGGCTTTGCTCCTCTGCCAATTGATTGTCTGGGCTGCGGCGATACTGACCATATCATCAAGCGCTGCTATTAATCTTCCGGTTTCTCTTCCCTGTGATTTGCAATAAATAATTTTGGCCCCGCTGGAAGATTTTCCTTTCCTTGAATCTCGCCAACAAAAAATCCGCTTGCCCATTTGAATAATCCATAAATTGCCGATGGCTTATCTTTATTCAAATATTTCGGGGTATGCCTTTCAATATACTCTTTAATCATTTGCTAATGATTATTTTCTTCCTTTTCGGCATCCGCAAAAGCACTTATCTGGCTTCGCAAATTCCTTAGCTTTTCTTCGCGGTTATCGGCCGACCCTGTCTCATTTTTGGCTATAATTAACTCCTGAGGTAAACTTTCCTTCCTGCTGCTGGGATCTAATTCTGCGATATTCCCCTGGTTTTTTTTATCCGGAGGATAATTTTTTTCCCAATTATTCATACTACTATTTTTTCATATAATACATATTTTTTCAATTACATAATGAATACCCCCGGCTAATTCGCAGGGGGTTTATCTGATTAACGCACACGCCGGGCACACGCCCGGCGGTTTTTTCTTGTAATAAAAAAGGAAATCGT
>CAZAFZ010000049.1:5370-7574 GCA_964484745.1 uncultured Gammaproteobacteria bacterium
GCACACGCCGGGCACACGCCCGGCGGTTTTTTCTTGTAATAAAAAAGGAAATCGTCCAGCCGATTTCCTCGCTTGCGCTCGCTAAAAAACCTATAATTCAAGCTGCCAGCGCACCGGACCGCGCTGGTCATTAAAACAGGAATCCAATGAACATTCGGAAGTCGGCAAGGACCAGGAAGTGGCGATGGCCACATGTCCCTTGGGAAAGATCGTCACTTCGGCGGGCACCCATTCGAGCGGCGCTAGGGCGGATTCTTTCTCCACCAAGTCGTCATTCTCGGATGCGCAGATCATCCACTTGATGCCCCTATGCTTGATCCGGTTGAAGTTCAGCGTTTTTCCGAAAAGTCTTACCGGCAGAGTTCCGTCGCGCGTTACCGGTATTGTGTAGGAAAGATGGCTTAGATCGACGATCCCGCAGGGCAGGTCCCGAATATCGTACCTGAGCCAATGGTTGATGGCGGCGGCTGTTGTCCCGATTTTGATCTTTTCATAGGGCCGGTCGAACATGCCCAAATCGCGGTATAATACCGCTACCGGATTTTCCGATCCGAGAGACTTAAGCTTATAGAGCAGACTCATGATTTTCCCGTCTATGACCGTGTTGCCGTTGGGCAGCTTCTTGGTCGCATAAACCAGGCGGAGGAATTCTGCCGGCAGTTTATTCAGGTAGCCTTGCAGACCGACGCTCTTGGATCCGTCCATCGGTGCCACGCAGGTCAGCAGCGCATCCACGAAGCTATCCAGCTTGCCGGAAAGCAGGTTGATTACTGCCGTAAAGCCGCCCTGGCAGTAGCCGCAGAGCGTAATTTTTTGGCGGTGGATCCGCTTGATTGTCTTGCAGAATTGGGCGGTATCCAGGCAGTCTATTTCTCCGGTCAAATTTTGGACCGCTTCGTTTTTCGCGATGTCCTTGACGATCCTGATATAGGTCGGGAATCCCGCATTGGCAAAGCAATGCAAGAAGCTTTTATTTTCACCCGGCAGAAAGGACAGGATGTTGGGACCCAGGACATAGGGCGGAATCACGAGAAGAGGCTTTCTCCGGTCATCGCTTAAGCAACCGCCCAGGGGCAGAACGCGCCAGAGCTCAAAACGTTCGGTTTCGGCGACCATTCGGTAGTTGCCGTTGTCAAAATGCAGCCCATACTTCCCCTTAATGTCCTTGATCGCCTGCGGATAATCATTGGCGACCGTATGCATTATCTTCTCGATCCTTTGCAGGTAGCCGAAAATGTCCTCTCCTCCGCTACCGGGGAAAATGGTATTCAGCCAGGCAGTCCAAAATTTGCCCAACTGTTTGCGGTGGAAATCACCGGCAGAATTTATGGCTCCCCCTATGGCTTCATTCGTAATTTCCATGCTTATGCCGAATAGTCCGGCATAGTCTTCCGGTTCGGGGTTCCTTTGGGAAATCTGGTCGCAAAAACATGACTGTGCCACGTCCAGCATTGAATTAAATTCATTCAAATAGCCGAACAGGGCCTTCCAATAATTTACCCCAATGTTCATTCCATGGGTAATCGCCTGTAGCATGGTTCCTCCCTTGCGGTTATTGGATCAATTGATAAATAAGCCGGTAATGGAAAGCGCAGCGCCTATTGATGCTCCGCAGTAAAATAATGCTTGTCTTATCGTTTGGCAAAGTTCAGCGTAAATAAAAAATAATATATTATTAACTTTTTGTCAATTTCTGTTTTGCTTTTGGGGGTCAGGTCTTGATTTGTGATCAATCATACATCAAGATCTGACCCCGCTACCCGCTATTTATATTTCAATAATTTAAAAAGCCCCTTAGACGGTTTGTAAATTCTGCCGGGAAATTTTTCAACAAGTTTCCAGACGCATCCATTGACCGTTTTCGGATGAAAAGTCTGGTCTGATGCCTTGATCATAGAGAGCAATTCCGACCAGCGCACGCCTTCCGGATGCTTCTCGAGTAATTCTAATGCTTTTGCGTTTATGCGTTCTGTGACTTTGGATGATTGCATGTTTGGTTTTGGTGTTTTTGCCATATTGTGAAGTTAATTATATATTATTCTATCTCCTGTGGCTGATTTTAGCAACTTCATTCGACTCTACCCGGTACAATACAAAATCGTCCTATTCCCTTACAGGGACCGGTCGCTTAGAACTTTTTCTATCCTGCTCCCGGGGTGGGATCTCTCGACAAGCTCGAGATTGGCTTAACCCGAGAACTATTC
>CAZAFZ010000050.1:0-7441 GCA_964484745.1 uncultured Gammaproteobacteria bacterium
GAGGTTGGAAACATAAACATAATCGCCTTCGATCAGTACGCCGTCCAAGGCCGTATTGATGGAATAATAAAATGCGCTGCCGGCGCTTGCCGGAAAGGGCTCACCGTCAGCCGGATTATAATATATAGTCGTTCCGGCCTGGCCCCATTTGCCGGCCGCCGGACTGGTGGGAGTATCGACATCTTCCGGAATTTCCAAAGCGTTTTCCCAATTATTTTGGCTGCTGCCTGCCCAGAACACTTCCACGATCGATTCGCCGGTATCCAATGAATAGATTCCATTATTAAGCGCCCAGGTTCCTTTGACCGGCTTCCTCGATGTAATTACGGGATTCAGCCCGTAACCGTATGCTCCGATGGAAATCGGATTTCCCGACTGGCCTGAAGCGCTGATTTTTACCGTCCCGAAATAAACCGAATTTTTTTTCTGAAGATATTTAGTGCCCGGAGTCCAGTTGATCGTACTGTAGCCGTTATAGGCGCCGTATTGCCCTGCTCCTTTGGCGCAAGACGAACCGAGTCCGTTGCCGCTATATTGGCAGGTCGGATCAATAAAATAGATGGTCGCTGCGGCATTTGCCTCAAGCGGATTTAAGCAAAAAACGCCTATATATATGCCTAAAACTATAGCGGTAAATATAATCTTTTTAATAATATTAGAGTTTTTATCAAAGTTTTTCATGTTAATCGCGTTAATAGTAACTATTCATTATAACATAATTTTTAAATAAGTCAAATTGTAACTTATTCCCATATTTGAAATTCGAAAAAAATATAGTAAAATAATAATTAGATTGATCAATAAATCCCTAATAGTGAAGCATGAGAATGCTTCTATTTTTATGTAACCGGTTATTATGCAGAAAAGCATAAATAAAATCAAAACCCGGCTGCCTGTATATGCGGGCGTCTCGTTTGAAAAAGACGGTTTTCAGGTCGCGATAGTCAACAACAGTGAAACGTTCATCAACGAATTTGTGAAAAACAACGGCAATCAGGCGGAACGCAAGCTTTATTCCTGGCTTTACTGCTTCGCAGTGGAAAATTACGTTAAGATAATCGGCGTAGGTTTTGCCAAAGACAGCGTTTCATCCGATCTGATGTCCGACCTCTGGCTGAAGGCGGATATGCTGCCTTTCCATTTCAATATTAACGGCAGCGATCCCGAAAAAAAAGCAGAAAAAGCCGCCTGGCTCGCCTATAAAAGATTTGGAGAAGATAATATTGTCGATATCCGCTTCGGTTCAAAAAGGCAGGTAAAAGATATCTGGCTCGGCGATTTGGGCAACTACAAACAGACGTCTACTCCTGAAGATTTTGAGCGCCTGGTCAGGCTCGCGGAAAAATTCAAAAAAAGCAAAGGTGTCATGGTTTTTTTCAGCTCGACTCCGCGCGGGGGCGGCGTGGCATTGATGCGCCATTCGCTTATCAGGATTTACCGCCTGCTGGGCGTTGATGCGCATTGGTATGTGATGAGCTCAAAGCATTCGGTCTTTCAGATCACCAAGAAAAAATTCCACAATATCCTGCAGGGAGTAGCTCCGCCCGGCACAAAATTCACCGACCAGGATAAAAAAGTCCTGAGAATGTGGATCGAAAAAAACGCCCATCGCTTTAAGGACGTGATCAGGAAAGCCAATGTGATCGTCATCGATGACCCACAGCCTTCGGGCATGATCCCCTATATCAAAAAATTCAATCCGCAAACCAAAATAATCTACCGCTCGCATATCCAGATCGAATCCTCGCTGGTCGATAAAAAAAGCACTGTCCAAAATGATGTTTGGAATTATTTATGGAAAAGCATCAAATATGCCGACCTTTACGTCAGCCATCCGGTCGAAAAATTCATCCCGAAAAACGTACCGTCCGAAAAAACCCTGATGATGACCGCATCGACCGACAAGCTGGACGGCTTGAATAAGCATCTTTCCGATAATGTGGTCAATTATTATCTGGAAATGTTCAACAAAATCCTGAAAAAAAATCCATTGCACCAGAAAAGGCCTTATATCATCCAGGTAGCGCGCTTTGACCCGTCCAAGGGCATTCCGGATGTGATCGAGTCTTACCGCAAGCTGCGCGAAATGCTCGAGAAGAAGCAATGGGAAACGGAAAAAATTCCGCAGCTGGTAATTGTCGGGCACGGTGCGATCGACGATCCCGAAGGCGGGTCGATCTACGGCCAAACGATTAATCTTCTGTCCATGTACCCTTACCGAAAATATTCCAAAGACATAAAAGTCGCCTTGCTGCCTCCGAGCGACCAGCTCCTGAATGCCTTGCTGCGCAAATGCAGGATTGCTTTGCAGCTTTCGCACAAGGAAGGCTTTGAAGTAAAAGTATCCGAAGCGCTTGATAAGGGCAAGCCGGTCATCGCCTACAAGGCCGGCGGCATTCCCCTGCAGATCGAAAATGGAGTTACCGGGTTCCTGGTTGAGATCGGGGAAACCGAAAAAGTAGCACGGCATCTGTATGAATTGATCACTGACAAAAAACTTTACAAAGAAATGAGCAAGAATGCCTGCGAGAAGGTTAACCGCGATTACTTTACCGTTTCCAATGCGGCCAAATGGCTATTCCTCGCCATTGAGTTGGCCAAAAAGGGCAAAATTACCGGCAACCGCAGGCTTGTCCGCAAGCTGATGGAACAGGCAAAAATATAATTATCATTGTATTAAAAAACAGCAAGCTATTGTTTGCTGTTTTTTATATTAACTTTGGTTTTATCCAAATACGCCTTTTCTCTGCCATTTTTGCCACTTAATTCCTTTGCGCTTAATGGCCTTTTCAATACAGCCGAGCAGGGCTAAATACTCGACAAGATTGATTATATATAGTATCAGCCAGCCGATTGGCGCTATCAGCAGCCTGGATTTATTGCTCTTGGTATAATAATCGGAAATAATTAGTATGCATAAAAGGCTCGACTGCATGACTATAACCGATGCGATCGCCAAAAAATTATGCATTAAAACCAGATTCGTATAGAGATATGCCGCGATGAAAATGTCAAAAAACAATATTGCCTCTGAAAATAATGTCATGGGCAGGATAAACATGGTCAGGTATCTGCTAAAGGGTTTGCCGGGATTAAAAAACATATGCCGGAACTTCCAGAATGACTGGAAGCGTCCGTACTTCCACCTTAATCTTTGCTTGATCAATCCTTTTATTTCGCTGGGCCCTTCCGTGACTATAGCCGCATCTTGCGCATATCTGACTTTCAAGCCCGCCTCCTGTATGCGCAAAGACATTTCCATATCTTCCGTTATCATTGCAGGATCAAAATTTCCAAGCTGTTTAAAAACGCTTTTCCTGTAGGCCGCTGCGGCTCCGCCGACTATGTAAATCGAATCAAGCAGAGAATCGCCCCGCTTGAAGTAAAAGCCCAGCAAATATTCAACGTTTTGAATTTTCCCGAGTATTTTTTTGGTATTTCCGACAATAACATTCCCCGCAACGCACATTATTTCCGGATCAGCAAAATATTTTACGAAATTATTTATGGCGTCTTTTTGTACGATGCTGTCCGCGTCAACAGTTATGATTATTTCCCCGCTGGCAAGTTCCAGGCCCTTATTTAGCGCGTGCGCTTTTCCGCTGTTCTCCTGATAATGATATTTGATTGCAATATCTTTTCCATTCTTGTTAAAACATCTTTTATTGATATAGTCCGCAACCAATTCATCAGTTTTGTCTTGTGAACCGTCATTGATTACGATGATTTCAAGATTGTTGTAATCACTACAACAGATTGAATCGATGGTTTTAATGATCCCAACCTCTTCGTTATATGCAGGCACGATTACGGAAACCTCGGGCCGGTAAATGCATGTTGATAGCGTTATATTTTTTGTATGCCAGACTTTATACCAGGGGCTGATAATGCCGTGCAGAATGTATTTAAAGTAAAACGGGGTCATCAACAAAAGAATTCCCAATTCGGCGAATGAAAAATAACTGCTATGCAGGGGCTTTTCAATAATTGCCAGAAAAAAAACAATGATTGTGAGCAAATACAATACCAAGATTGCAAGATACTGCATCAAATTATTTTTACGCATATTTGATGTTTGAATTATTTTTCATACTCGACCAGTTTACTGAATGATAAGCTTAACAGGTTAGACACTATCAGCAGAAGCAGAAACGATGCCGCGATCCTTAATGCCAGGGAATTCAATAAAAGAAATACAGAAAAAATGCCGATGATCAGCCCAAGGACGATAACGGCCATAAATAAAATGTATTTTGTATAGTATTTTCTATTAATAAACATGAAATTACTAAAAGCTGACAAAGACTTTATATTATATCAAGAATTATATAAATTGTCAATAATTGCAAAAAATTTACAATACTTGTGGGCGCGAGTTCAAAAAATAATTGCGGCAAGCTTAAGGCATGGTAATCCCCGGCCGCACAGGTAAAATATTAGAGGAGGCCTTGATTCCCCTCTTTCTTTTTTCAATAATTCCTTGACTCCTTTTCTAAAAAACCGGAGCAGCTTATTGTTGCTGCAGAAAATAATTGCCCCTAGTAATCAACGGCTTTTTCATAAGTTATCCACAAAAATTTACATTCCCATAAATATTTTATGCCATTTTATTTGTTTGGGTCTGATTTTTCGCTAACTGACTGGCTTACAATAAGCATGGCTTTTTATTTTTCAAAATGCCTATACGGCAACAATTGCGGAAACCGTCGATCCAGCATGCAATATCATGCCAGCAGGGGATGAATTAGGAAAGATTACTGACTGGACTGTGGGATGACCGCCTTGAATCCGGCTTATGGATACGGAAAGCAGGGCCATTGAAGCCCTGCTTTTGTTTTGGAAAAATCGGGTTTAATCCGTGCAGATTCCCTGCCCGTAGAGTCGCGGATATTGGAACACGCAGCACATGTTGTTCCTCTGGTTCCAGCCGTCGTAGCGGCAGTACTGGTCGTACCAGCTATTGTAGCGCGGGCAGTTGTTCCACCACCAGTCATAGGAGATCGCACTGGAGTGGTAGCGGCAATTGTTGTTGTAATACGGTTGAGGCTTCACGTACGGCTTTGTGTAGTTTGCCGGCTGCACATAAGGCTTGTAACCGTCCCTGCAGGCATAAGGCGTGCCGTACAGCTTGGGATACATGTACTTACAGCAGTCATTGTTCTGCTGGTTCCAGGAATTGTCCCGGCAATAGCGGTCATACCAAGCCCTGTCATGCGGACAGTTCTTGTCCCACCAGTCCCAAGCGATGTAGGAATTCTCGTAAGGCCTGCCGTTATAGTTCCACCAGTCATAGCAGGCGCCGTTGTCCGAAGCGCATTTCTGCTTGAACATCGTGCACCAGTGCCCTGCCGGATAGTTTCTGCCGTCGCATTCCTGATGCCATTTGTTGTACCAGAGCGTGCGGCCGGAATTATAATCCGTACCGGCCATAACCGCAGGCGCAAAGACGATTAAAACGGTCAGAGCAACAAGAAAAATACCCAACGCCGTCTGTAGCTTTCTTTTGCCCATACATTTGAAGTTATTTATAAATATATTAAACAAAATTTTTTATCTCCCCTGACGCCACCTTGATCGCAGGCGGGCGCTTCATTCCTTCCCTTTATCCAAGGGGAGGCCAGGAGGGATAAATGCGCCTTGCCTGAACTATCCATTGGCCTTTGCGGACAGTTGGCTGCTCTCTCTTGAAGAAATTTCATCCATTGGGATTTATTTACTAAAAACGTCTGCTTTGCATAGTATGAGTTTTTAAAATACATTCGTATTCGCAAATTTTTATGGAAACAAAAGGACTAACCCCCTTTTTCCAAATAAAGCCCAGTAAAAATTAAGCAGCTATAAATAGTCAGACGCGCGAATACTTATTGACAGCAATCAGGCTGGCGAATATATTTACGAGCACCAGCGATAAAAATTCCAAACCGAATATTTCAATAAAATTGGCATTGAAATAGTTGACTATATTGATCTGGTAATCGATGAAAAATGTGTCGATATACGGCTGAAGCAGGTTCAAAAAAGGATAAAACGACGCGATTACGATGAGAACGCCGATCGAGGTATAATTAAAGCTTGAGATAAGAAAAGGCAGGCGGATAAACCAATGCGATGCGCCAACCAGCTTCATAATGCCGATCTCTCTCCTGTGCGTGTAAATAGCCACCCTGATCGAATTATAGACCAAGAGGATAGTAATGGCGATAAAAATGGCGCTGAGTATCATTCCGGCCCGGCTGATCTTGCCGGTTATGCTGTTTATCTTATCGAGGATTACGCGATGGTCGTCGAAATCCATTGAATCGATGATCGGATAATCCAGGCTGTCGAGGCTGGAAAGCAGCTCTTCGTACCTGTCGGTATCTTTCGGCTTAATGACCAATGTCGGGGACAGCGGATTGCTGCCGACTTCATCCAGAGCTTCAAGGATATTGGCTTCCGTGCTGTGCTTGGCTTTAAAATTTTCTAAGGCCTGCAATTCCGAAATATAGGTTACTTCCCTGACATTATCAATGCTTTCGATCATTGTCCGTAAATCATTGATTTCGCTTTCCGGGGTGCCGTTTACGATAAAAATGCTCATATCGATCCTTTCCTTGATGGAATTGACGGCGGCTTCGCTGATAACCTTAACGGTTAAAAGGATATTTACGGAAAACAAAGCCAATATCAAGATGGTGATGGTAACCAAAGACAGCCAGATATTGCGGTATGTATCCTGCAGACTGAATTTAATAGCCCTTAAAAAAGAAAGTGCGAACATATTGTAATAGTAAATTTTTAATTTTTAATTTTAAATAATTTCTTAATGTTTTAATTTTCAAAAAATATTCTTAGATCCTATAACCTTAATCTAATATCTAATTCATTTTGACTAATTGACTTACAGACTTATGACTTTCGACCATATTTTCATTTCTTCTTTGAATTATTTTTTGTTACAAGTTATGCGTTACGAGCTATGGGAAAACGACTAACGACTAAGCGACTTACAGGCTAAAGAATATATTTCCCCACCGCCTGGTCGCTGATGATGCGGCCTCTTTCGATCGTAACCACTCTTCTCTTCAGGCGGTTGATTATTTCCTTGTTATGCGATACCAAGACGACTGTAGTACCGAATTTATTGATTTTCAAAAGCAGATCGATAATTTCTACGGCATTGATAGAATCCAGGTTGCCGGTCGGTTCGTCAGCCAAAAGTATTTTCGGGCGATGGACAAGCGCGCGGGCGATAACGGTCCTTTGCTGTTCACCGCCGGATACTTCATTCGGATAACGGTTCATTTTATCCTCCAAACCGACAATTTTCATAACGTGCGGAACGATATTCCTGATCTTTTTGGAAGGCTGCCCGCAGACCTGAAGTGCGAATGATACGTTTTCCCTTAATGTTTTCCTGGGTAAAAGCTTAAAATCCTGGAAAATCACGCCGATTTGCCTC
>CAZAFZ010000051.1:0-7266 GCA_964484745.1 uncultured Gammaproteobacteria bacterium
AACCACGATGATTTCCTCTGACGGGAACTGGTACCAAAAAGCGGCCAGCCAGCCCATTACAAAATGGTAAACGGGCTGGAAGAATTTGAAGATTTTTTTAGGAATGATTTTTTTAATTTTATGCAGAAGCTTCTCCATTTAATATAACTTTTTAATTTATAATTTTATAAATTTTTAAAGCATTCTTTAATTCTTTAATTAAAAATTCTAAAATTTGAAAAATTATTTAGAAATTAGAAATTTTGCATCAAATTAATTAGCCAAAAGTATGAAATAAGGATTAATATAACCGCCGGAAATATCTAATAAACCTATAAACATTATACCACCTTCCGTTAAAAACCACATCAAATGTCCCCGGATATTCGATTTCCTGTCCGCCAAAACCCTTCTTGAACCTAGTGACCCCCGGCCATTTATTCCCGTCTATCCCGTAAAAATCATAATACTTATAACCCATTTTTTTGGCCAATTTAATGGCTTCCCATTGGAGCAGATAAGGAGCCATTATATTCCGGTATTCATTCGATGAGGCGCCATGCATATAAGTCACGGTGTCGCCGAAGAAACCGGCGATATTACATGCGATTATCCGGCCGTCATATTCGGCGAGAAATAATCTGATTGTCAGAGAATTACTATCAATCCTGGAGTCGATATCCAGCCCGGAGGCTAAGCTCCCTACAGGGAACTTAGCCTCGCTGTCTTTATTAAGGCCAAAATTAAGCATTTTTCCATAATAATCCTTACTATGCAGCTTGAACCCGTCTCTTTCTCTGGTCTCACTCATAATTTTCCAAAATTCTTCAAAGTCGACGGTATTGCCTTCGCGGATTTTTACCCCCTTCTTTTCCGCCAACCGGATATTATATCTTGTTTTTTGATGCATATTTTTCAACAGCTCTTCCTCTGATTTTGTTAAATCAAGAATAATGGTTTTGGATGGCTGGATGTCCAGCGTTTTAATAATTTTGAATTTTGTCCGCCAGCTGGTGGATTGAATTTTGAATGTAGGTTCAAATCTAAAAAATATTACATTTTCCTTTTTGGCAATAAGATAAATTTCATCAACTAGTAAATCAAAAATTTTATCGTTCGAAATTGATTCGAAATTCGAAATTCGAAATTCGAAATTCATTATCGGTCCTCTCGGGCAATAAAAATAAGACCTGCCGATCGGCAAATCCCTCTTAATGAGAGTTGCTGCAGCGGCAAGGATTCCTTCCTGCTCGATGCCGACCTTGAAAACTTTGCTCCCCATGCTTTCCTGAAACTCCCCCCACTCCCAAGACTGCAGAAACTGGCTGTTTACCCTTGAAGCAATAAAATCGTTAAGTGCGCTTTTTGATGTTATTTCAAATATTTTCATCTGATGCAAAAAATAATTTCAAATATCCGATATCCAATGAATGGACTGATTACTTAATGTATAATTTTTGGAATTTAACCATTTGAGATCGATTAGAAATCAGGTATTTGAAACTGCCAAAAATTGCGCTATGATGACAAATCAAAATGCCGCACCATAGCACAGTTGATTTACTTCGCTAACCGTTTCAAGGCTTCCCTGATCCTGTCCCCGCTGTCGCCGATATCCGCATCAACCAGCCGCAAAGCATCCCTGGCTTGCTGCATGGAATATCCCAGCGCCATTAAAGCGTCAATCTCATCGCCCCTGGGATTGCTTTTAACGCCAGGCCCTGAATTTCCGATTCCCGATTCCATGTTCCCGACTTTTTCCCGCAATTCAAGCACGATCCTTTCGGCGGTCTTCCTGCCGATTCCGGATACCTTGGTTAAAAGATGCGGATCGCCCCTTGAAATCGAATCTTTGATATTATCGAGGCTGGCGATCGATAGCACGCCCAGGGCGGATTTCGGGCCGACCCCCGATAGCGATATTAAAAGTTCAAACATTTCGAGCTCCTCCATGTTTTTAAAACCGAAGAGGTCCAGGGCGTCTTCCCTGACATATTGGTGTGCGTACAACTCCGCCGTCTGCCCTATATCAAGCGACGCGCATAACACCGGGCTGACAAAAATCTTATAGCCTAAATCGCCGGCCAGCAGAATGATGAAGCCCTTGCCTTTGTTTAAAATTTTCCCGCTTAAAAATGAGATCATATATTTCGTGTAACGTGTAACGCATAGCGCGTAACGTCATGACTTAAACATTTAATGGTAATTTATCAATAATCATTTCCTGAAGATATTTAAAATATCAATCATAAATAATATAAATATAAATACGTTGTGCGTTATGTGTTGTGCGTTACGCGATTTTTCTTCTAATCAAACTAAATTCAGGTATATCGATTTTACTTTCTATTATCACGGCCTGCCCTCTTCCTCCGTGCGCTTTCTCGATTTCCTCCCCCGTTCCCGCATCAATCATCTTGCTAATCTTCATTTTAATTATACCATAATGCGGCTGGATAATCTCGACGGTATCCCCTTTATATATGCTGTTGTGAACCTTGATCTGCATCAAACGCTTCTTGCTTTTTGCTACTTGCCCGCAAAACTCCCAATTGGGAATTTTGTGGGAATTGTCGGTATTCTGCGCATGCTTTCCTTCTTCAAACAGAAACCCTGTCGTAAATCCGCGGTGAAATGTTTTTGCCGCAAGTTCGTTGAACAGGCCGTCCAACGCTTTCCGCTTTTCTCCGGATTTCATTTTTTTGTCGCCGCTAATATCAAGCGCCCTCCTATAGATTCCCGTCACCATCCCGGCGTAATAATCGCTCTTGGTCCTGCCCTCTATCTTAAACGCGGTCACGCCCGCCCCGGCCAATTCATCCAAATGCTTGATCAGGCAAAGATCTTTTGAATTCAAAATATAGCTTATGCCATTCTCCTCGAGTAATTCAAACGCCTCATGCGTTCCTTCAGGCCGAATTAACGCTGATCCATTATTAAAATTTCCAATTGATTCATTAATGCCGCAATTATTAATTTTGAATTTTGAAATGTAATTTTGATTTTTGCATTTTGACCCTTCGACTGAGCTCAGGGCATGCTTTTGCATTTTTATATCATACTTCCATCTGCAAGGCTGGATGCAATCACCGAGATTTGCGCTGCGGCCGGTTAAGTATTTGCTTAAAAAACACCTCCCCGAATATGCCATGCACATTGCCCCATGGACGAAGCATTCAAGCTCTAGTCCGGGAACAGCTGATTTGATCTTTTTAATGTCACTTAGCTTTGTTTCGCGGCCCAGAATTATCCTTTGTACGCCCTGCTTGCGCCAAAAACGCGCCGCTTCCTTGTTGATGCAATTAGCCTGGGTCGAAAGATGGATGCCCGCTTTGGGCCAAATTTTTTTAACCGTCTCCAGGACGCCTGGGTCGGAAATGATAAGCCCGTCCGCCTTAAGGCCTTTTAATTTCCTGATATAGCCGGGTAAGTTTTTAAAATGGCTGTTATGCGGAAATATGTTTATCGTAACATAAACTTTCTTGCCTGTTGAGTGCGCGTATTGCACTGCTTGCCGGATCCTTTCCGGGGTAAACTCATTGATCCTGGAACGCAGCGAATATTCCGGAATCCCCAAATAAACCGCATCGGCGCCGAAAGCAAGCGCCGTCATTAGCTTATTCAAGTTTCCTGCAGGAGAAACCAATTCTATTTTTTTCATAAATCTTATAGTGCTTGGCTTAATGTAAAAATGAAAAAGTAAAAATTTAACCTACAAATCAAAATTGAAAATTTTCAATTTTACATTGCCATTTTGCATTTTGCCTGTACCCCCCTGAGGGGTGATTTTTTATTTTTCAATTTACGCAATATTCCAAAAAGCAAAGGGGAAGCATTATCTGCTCCCCCGTATTTTAATATATATGGATGTTTTATTCAATCTCGAGAATCTTCTTTATTTTTTCCACTATTTCTTCGGTAGTAAAATGGGCTTTGACCAGGTAGTTGTTCGCCCCCATCGAGATAGCTTTTTTGATGTCGTCGTCCTGGCCCAAGTTGGAAAGCATTATAACCGGAGTATTGGCAATCGCCTTATCGGCATTCTTCCTGATCTTTTGGAGGACCTGAAAACCGTCGATGGCCGGCAGGATGATGTCCAAAAGAACTATATCGGGCTTGATCTTGTCGATATTCGCCAGGGCCTGTTCGCCGTCAATCGCCTCGAATACGTTGAATCCTTCCTTGTTGAGCTTCTTGCTGCAGATATCCCTTAAAAATCTGTCATCTTCGACCAGCATGACTTTAACCCCTTCCTTTTCGGCTCCAGCCTCGCTGGCCTGTACGGTACCCGCGTCTGCCGAACCGACATTCAAATAGTTGTTTATCTTGGTAATTACTTCCGAGGGGTCGAATTGGGTCTTGATCAAATGGTCCACGGCGCCGAGTTTTTTCGTTTTTTCTATTTCAACGGGCTGGCCGGAGTTGGAGATGACAATGACCGGGATTTTAATGCCGGTCTCGTTCATTTTCTCCAATACTTCATAACCGTTCATTTTCGGCATTACGATATCGAGCAGGATCAAGTCCGGCTTGATATCAACCATTTTATTATAGCCGTCCTCTCCGTCATATGCGATATGCATATCATAGCCCTCCTTGGACAGCTTTGTCTGCAGCACTTCCGCCAAAGCCTGCTCGTCCTCAATAATTAAAATTTTTCTATTAGGCATATTTTTAGCTTACTTATTTAAAGGTAAAGTAAAGGTTACTTGAGTTCCCTTGCCCTCTTCGCTGGCGATGCTGATGGTGCCGCCGTGCTTTTCCACGATATTCTTGGCAATGAACAGGCCGAGCCCTGTTCCTTCGGTTTCCATTCTCATGACATTGGACGCCCGGAAAAATTTGGAAAATAGCTTGGCCTTATCCGTATCCGGTATGCCTACCCCGTTATCCTTGACCCAGACCCGTAAAAAATTATTTCTGTTCGCTTCTGCCCCCAATTCTATGGTGCCGTATTCCGGCGTATATTTGATGGAATTTTCGATCAGGTTCTGCAGGACCAGGCTGATCCTCTCCTTATCCATATATATTTTCGGTAAATTTTCCTGTTTCTTGAAGATGAATTTCAAATGATTTTTGGAGATCAGCTTTTCACAGCTGTCCATAGTGATATCGAGCACTTCCTGGAAATCCGAATTGGTGAAGTTGTAGCCGAATCTGCCTTCTTCGATGCGTGAAACATCCAGCAGATCGTTAACCAGGGTAATGATCCTCTCGTTGCTCTGGTATCCCTTGGAAAGCAGCTCTTTTTGCTCGCTGTTCAATTCGCCGGAATCCTCGTCCAAAACCATCTTAATTATCCATTTAATGGCCGATAGCGGAGTTCTTAGCTGATGGGCGGCAATCGATATGAATTCTGATTTCATTCTATCAATCATCTTTTCCCTAGTCAAATCATAAAATATCTTCATATATCCGTAATATTCCTTATCTTCACCGTAAATTTTAGCGGTTTGCGCTTTGTAGATCAGATCTTGGCCGTCGTACTTAACGCGCACTTCTTCGACGATGGCTTCGCCTGAATCGTTTTTTATTCTGGGTTCCACTTCGAATTGCAATTTTATGGCCTTTTTAAAATTTTCCATGCTGCAGTTGTTGTCTTGGCCGATATCCTTGCCGATGCATTCGGCGGTTAAGCCGAAGATCCTTTCCGCCGCCGGATTAAAGAGGTTGATCCTATTGAACTTGTCCAAAACGATAATCGGGTCAGTAAAATTCGAAACGATGGCCAGCGTCTTGTTTTTTTCCTCGTCCGATTTCTTTCTGGCCTCCTGGACGTCTTTCAGCGCCTTGATCAACGAAGACTTCGATTCTTCCAGCTCCTTGATCTTCTTGTCAAGTTCGCTATTGGCCGAAGTAAGCTCGAGGTCTCTCTTTACCAGCAGTTTGGCTACGCGGTCGAGCTCTTTAAGCTCTTTGGTGCGCTTATCGACTTCGGTCTTAAGCTGTTCGCGCCCTTTTTTCAGGTCTAAAAAAACTTTAGCCAGAATCGCTGCATTGATCAGCAGTATGACCAGCAGCCAAACCGTAACGATGCCCAAAATTATTCCGGAATATTTTATCCGGTTATAAGTCGACCAGGCATCCTTCAAGGGCTCTTCAACAAAAACCCCCCACTTGACCAGATCCAGCGGCAGGCCCACAACATAAACGCTTTGGTTGTTTTCGTTGACATAAATATCTTCGGCTTCTAGCCCGACTACCGGCTTGCGCTTAACAATAACTTTTTCGACAGCTTTCCTGTTGAGCAGATTGTATTTGAGTACCCTTTGGATATCGCGATGCGAAATCAATGAACCGGCCGAATCGACCAGATAAACCTGGCCGGAATCTCCGACTTCAATGCTGTTCAGAATATTCCATACTTCCTGCAGGCTGAGTTTGGCCTCCACAACGCCCATGACTTTATCCGGAGTGTATTGGATCGGCAAAGAAATTATTAATGAGGGAATAAATTTATCAGAGGTGTAAACCTGGCTAATATATTTTTCGCCGCGGATAGCAGCTATATAGCTTTCCGAATCCGAAACATCCTGGTAATCTTCGCTGGAAACGACTTGGAACTGTGATACTTTTAAGGTCTCAAAACCGTAAGCATCGATCAGATTGATTTCTCCGATCCAGCCCCTTTCCTTTAAAAACCTTTCGATAACCGCTTTCTTTTCGAATTTGCTTTCAATAATTCCAAGATTATGGGCCAAATCGTCCAAAGATTCGATGTTTTGGCTCAAGAACTCTTCAACCCTATATTTTGAATTCTGAGCGATGCTGATCTGATAGGCAGTGATCCTATTGCTGATATTCACCAAGCTTGGCTGAAAGAAAAAAATGTAGAAGAAGAATAAAAGCAAGCTGACCAAAACTATCAATGCCCATGTCAGCCGCAGTGACTTTTCCTTAAAGATGTATTTCAAATTTTTGAAAAACTCGCCCATTATGGATCTATTTAATAATATGGTCCGAGCGCCCCAATACCGAAGGCGCCGGGAAAAGTCCGAGTTCGTCGCAGCTTTTTTGGTTGACTACAATTTCAAATTTGGCCGGCGTCAAAATAGGGATCATTTTCGGTTCGTTGCCGCGCAAAACAGATTCCACGATCAAAGCGCACTGGATGCCCAAATCGTAGAAATCGGCTCCGTAAATCAACGTAACGCCTTTTTCGGCCAGCGAATCTTCATGCCCCATGGTCGGAATTTTCAGCTCCTTGGTTTTAGCCAGCACTTTATCGATATTGCTGACCACTGCCGAATCCGGCGTGATATAGAATCCGTCATATTGCCCCGGTCC
>CAZAFZ010000052.1:0-7114 GCA_964484745.1 uncultured Gammaproteobacteria bacterium
CGATCCTATAATTTTTAATTTTGGCATAATATTTTGTTGTCTAATAGATAGCTTAACCCATTTGGGCCAATTTTTCAAGCAAACTGTTGTAATTTTAGTTTTTCATGCTATCATAAACCAATAAAAGAGTCCAAAAATAATGCAGCAAAGCGGCGTTATGTTCTTTTTAAGATTAAAAAACAGGATAAGCCATCAACCAGGGGGGCGGCAAAAATGGAAATAAAACTTCCGAATTTTCAGGTGTATTTGACGTATGACGACGTATTACTATTACCCTGCGCTTCCGAAATAACTCCGGATATGGTAAATACTGAGACCCGGCTGACCAGGCGGATCAACTTGAAAATTCCCATTTTATCGGCTGCCATGGATACGGTAACCGAATCCGAACTGGCCATCAGCCTTGCCCGTCAAGGCGGAATCGGCATCTTGCACAAAAACCTTACGCCTGCAGCCCAGGCGCAGGAAGTGAAAAGGGTCAAAAAATCCGAGTCCGGAATGATCGACGAGCCGGTTACGGTCGGGCCGCAGGACAAGATCGGCAAAGTGTTCAAACTGATGAAAGAATATCGGATATCCGGCTTTCCAGTCGTGGAAGGGAAAAAGGTGCTGGGCATCATTACCAACCGTGATTTGCGCGCCCAGACGGATGAAAACATTCTGGTCAAAGATATCATGACCTGCGAAAAGCGCGGCAAAAAGCTGGTCACTTCGGGCCCGGATATCGGATTGGAAGAGGCCAAGGCGATTCTGGACAGGCATAGCATCGAGAAGCTGCTGCTGGTAGACAGGGACGGCAACCTGGTCGGCATGATTACTTATAAGGATATCGAAAAAATCCAGAAATATCCCCATGCCGCCAAGGATGCCAGGGGCAGGCTCAGGGTCGGCGCCGCTGTGGGCGTCTCTGACCTGGAGGAGAGGGTTGAGCTCCTGGTTAAAGCGGGAGTGGATATCGTTTGCGTCGATACCGCCCATGGCCATTCAAAATTCGTGCTGGATGCAGTTCAATGGATCAAAAAGCACTATGACATCGATGTTATCGGCGGTAATGTCGTAACGCCGGAGGCTACCTTTGCGCTAATCAATGCCGGTGCCAGTGCCGTAAAAGTCGGCGTGGGGCCTGGTGCGATCTGTACCACCAGGGTGATTGCCGGGGTTGGAGCGCCCCAATTCACGGCGGTTTGGCTTTGCTCCCGCGCTGCCCGTCAAATGGGCGATATTCCGGTCATCGCCGACGGCGGCATCAAGTATTCCGGCGACATTACCAAGGCATTGGCAGCCGGCGCCAGCGCCATAATGATCGGCAGCTTATTGGCCGGCGCTGAAGAAAGTCCGTCCGAAACCATAACCTGGCAGGGCAGGCAGTACAAGATCTATCGGGGCATGGGCTCGGAAGAGGCAATGAAAGCAGGCGGCTACGACCGCTACCTGCAAAAGCCCAAGGACGGCAAGGTCGTACCCGAAGGCATAGTCGGCCGGGTTCCGCTGCGCGGAACGCTGGCGGATATCATTTTCCAGATGGTCGGCGGACTGAAGTCGGGCATGGGCTACTGCGGAGCCAAGGATATTGCAGAACTGCAGCGCGACACCAAATTTATAAGAATTACATCAGCCGGCAAGGACGAAAGCCACGTGCATGACGTCGTACCCATGAAAGAAGCGCCGAATTATTGGATAGGAGGATAAACAAACAGGCATTGCCGATTGGCAATGCCTTTATTAATGCTGCCGAATGGCCAGCGCCTGCTATGAAATATCGAGATTTTCCACTTTTCTGGCGTGGGTCTGGATGAAGCTTTTGCGCGGAGCGACGTTGCCGCCCATCAAGGTATCGAAAACTTCATCGGCCTTGACTGCGTCTTCGATCGAGACCTGCCTCATGATCCTTTTTTCGGGATCCATGGTCGTTTCCCAAAGCTGCCCCGGGTTCATCTCACCCAGCCCTTTGTAGCGCTGGATATTGATGCGGGCGGGCGCCTTGCTTTTCGCCTGCTTGGCTTCGGATTCTTCTTCACCGGCTTCAGTTTCGGGAGCCTGCTCTTCTTCGCCTGCTTCTTCCAGCGTTTCAACGACTTCGCCGCCCAGCTCTTTGACGATCGCGTTTTTTTCTTCCTCGCTGTAGGCGTATTTTACCGCACTGCCTTTTTTGACCTGGTAAAGCGGCGGCTGCGCGATATACAAGTGGCCGTTAGTAATGAGCGGCGTAAAATGGCGGTAAAATAGGGTTAAAAGCAGCGTCCTGATATGGGCCCCGTCAACGTCGGCATCGGTCATGATCACTACCCGATGGTATCTGAGCCGGCCCAGGTCGAATTGTTCGTCGATATTGGTGCCCAGCGCAATGACCAGGCTTTTTATTTCGTTGTTAGCCAGCATTTTGTCCAGCCTGGCCCTTTCCACATTCAATATTTTGCCCCGCAGCGGCAAGATCGCCTGGAACATCCTGTCGCGGCCCTGTTTGGCCGAACCGCCGGCCGAGTCTCCCTCGACGATGAATATTTCGCAGTCTTCGGCTTTGCGGCTCGAGCAGTCGGCCAGTTTTCCCGGCAGGGTAATGCCTTCCAGGACACCCTTGCGCAATATGCTGGCGCGCGCCGTACGGGCGGCGATGCGGGCCTGGGCGGAAAGGACGCATTTGGCGATGATCGCTTCGGCTTCCTTGGGATGTTCTTCCAGGAAAATGGCGAACGATTCTCCAAAGACCTGCTCAACATAGGTTTTCATTTCCGCATTGCCGAGCTTGCCCTTGGTCTGGCCCTCGAACTGAGGTTCGGTCAGCTTGACGCTGATGATCGCGGTCAATCCTTCGCGCACGTCTTCTCCGGTCAGATTTTCCTCTTTTTCTTTGAGCATATTATGGCCCCGCGCATAGTTATTCAGCGTCCTGGTCAGGGCGGTGCGGAAGCCGACCAGATGCGTCCCGCCTTCGGGGTTATGGATGTTGTTGGCGAATGCAGTGACGGTTTCGGTGTATTCGTCGTTATATTGCAGGGCGATCTCAACTTTTGAGCTGTTGATCTCTTTTTCGACGTAAAAAATAGTGTCGTTCTTGACGTTTTTGCCGCGGTTGAGGGAATTGATGTAGGATTTAATTCCGCCTTCAAAATAAAAGACATAATCCTTGGGACGGTGGTCTTTTCTGCGGTCGGTTACCATGATCGTCACCCCCTTGGTTAGGTAAGCCTGCTGGCGCATGCGGTCCAGGATTTTGCCCCAAATATATTCAATTTCTGCAAATATCTGCGTATCGGCACGGAATGAAATCACAGTTCCGTTTTTTTTCGTAGTGCCGGCAGCCGCGACCCTTTTTTTCGGTTTGCCCCTGGCGTATTCCTGCATCCAGATTTTGCCGTTTTGATGGACTTCCGCCTTGAGGTATTCGCTCAGGGCATTAACCACGCTTACGCCGACTCCGTGCAGACCGCCGGAAACTTTGTAGCCTCCGCCGCCGAATTTTCCTCCGGCATGCAGTTTGGTCAGAACCGTTTCCAGCGCCGATACCCCGGTCGCCTTGTGGATCCCGACCGGAATGCCGCGCCCGTTATCTTCCACCCGTACCATTCCGTCGGGAAGCAGTGAGACCTTGATCATATTCGCGTATCCGGCCATTGCTTCATCAATGCTATTGTCCACTACCTCCCAAATCAGATGGTGCAGGCCGGATGAGGAGGTGGAACCAATATACATGCCCGGCCTTTTTCTGACAGGCTCCAGGCCTTCCAGCACTGTTATGGAACTAGCATCGTAATCCGATTTCTTCCTTGATTCTTTTTTAGTCATAAAATTTCTAAAAATAAGTTCTAATATTAAACCATTTTTTAATTAAAAATAACCTCTCTTAGGCATATTTCATTATTTCAATTTTAACAAAAAACACAGCTAATTTCAAGAGATTTAAGCAGGTTAAAATAAGCGATATTTTAAAGAAAAAAAGCCTGATTTAGGCGCGCTAAAAACATAAATTTAATTTGTACAATAGCCAAAATGATGTTAAAATTCAAATATTATAGTTTGAGAAAAATTTTTATTTATCCTGAGCCTGCAGATCCAGCGCGCTAAAAACGATAAAGCATTGATGAACTAAAGCCAAATCAAGATATGGACAACAAATTTTCCCGTCAACAACAGCCGGGTTGGGGTGAAAGCTCTCATGCCAAACAGACGGATTTAAGCCAGATTGCCGGCAGAGAAAAGGAGCTGCTTTTCGGCCTTTGGTATATCGAACACTTGCCTTCTTTCAAGAAGATCTTGATCGGCGTGCTGATTGCCGTCAGCGTCATAACCTGGGGCAACTTTCTCGTCAGCTTCCTTTATTATCTGGCATTCGGCATGAATCAGGACAACAAAATGCTGGCCGACATGGTGTCGAGCGGTTCTATCGGACACCAATATTTTATCGATAATCCGGTTATTGATCTGGAGGTGATTCCGCCGATCATACTGGCCAACAGGGACAAGACCAGCGATTTGGTCGGCGAGATCGTAAACGGGAACCGGAAATACTGGGCCGAATTCGATTGGAATTTCGTTGCCGGCAGCGAGATTATCGCCAGCGGCAAGGGCTTCGTCTTGCCGGACGAAAAAAAATATATTCTCGCCCTGGGCCAGACCGCCTCGGCTTACGGCTCGATCGAATTGGTGCTTGCGCATATCCAGTGGCACAGGATTGACCAGAAAAAAATCAAAGATTGGGAAAGTTTCAGGCAGGAACATTTGTATATTGAAATAAGCGACGAAAAATTCATTTCCGGCCGCGATTTAAACCTTTCCGATAAGATCAAAATCGACCAGCTTAAATTCCGGGCAGTGAATATGTCACCCTACAATTATAGGGAGATGAAATTAGCCATCCTGCTGTTCAGGGGCGGCGGCATTACTTCGGCCGGTGAATATACGGTTGAAGATTTCATGTCAGGCCAGGAACGCGATATCAGCATGGCCTGGAAAGGCGAATCCGGCCTTTACAGCGAGATCCGGATAATTCCCGAGGTTAACATTCTTGATGATAAGGTATATTTGAACTTTAATTGATAGGGCAGGGCTTATTGCATCAATAGTCTATGGCGTTTTTCATTTATTTCGGCTGCTTTTTGCGCCTGGAAGCGCTCTCCCTGCTTCTGCTCGAGAAGCGAGGCGGGGCCCCGTTTCACGAAGCGGAACGGAACGGCGGATAAAATTCGAACATTCCGCCAAAAGAGTAAATTATTCTTAGCTCAATTTTCGATGAATTGTTCGCATGCGCTCTTTGCGCGGCGGGGCTGTCGCAGACAAAACGGCTTATGCTATTTTAAAGATGAGCATTCTGCCGCGATACGGCTGGCTCACGGTTAACCCGGAAATACGATGTTCAGCAAAATAACGATATATCTGCGTAATTTCGATTGGCTGCTTTTCGCGGTTATTTTTTTGCTGATTTGCTTCGGCCTGGCCGAGATATACAGCGTAGCGCTCGGGCAAGGCGACGAAAGCTTGCTGAATTTTAAAAAGCAGCTGATTTTTGCAGCTATCGGGTTGGCAGTTTTTTTCACTTTTTCTTTCATCGACTATCATTTTTTGAAAAGTTTCAGCAACTATTTTTATATTTTAAGCGCCGCGCTGTTGGTTCTGGTGCTTATTTTCGGATCGACCGTACGCGGAACCAAGGGCTGGTTTTATATCGCCAATTTGGGCATTCAGCCGGTCGAATTCGCCAAAGCTGTTTTGATCCTGTTTTTGGCCAGATATTTTTCCACATCTTATCTGAGATCCAACCAAACCAGGCATATCCTACTGGCCGGCCTTGGGTTTCTGGGTTTCTTCATCCTGGTCCTGGCGCAGCCCGATCTCGGTTCCGGTATGATCCTGTTCCTGCTTTGGCTGTCGATGGTCATGCTGGCCGGATTCAACAGAAGGTATTTTATCGCCATATTTTTAATGCTGGCAGTGCTGTTTACGGGCGCTTGGTCATTTTATTTGAAGCCGTATCAGAAGCAGCGTGTTATCACGTTTTTCAATCCTTCGTACGATCCGTTGGACCAGGGTTATAATGTATCGCAGGCTATTATCGCGGTCGGAGCCGGCCGTGAGTTCGGACGCGGCATCGGATTCGGCTCGCAGTCCCAGCTTAAATTCCTGCCCGAAAGCCAAAACGATTTTATCTTCGCGGTCGTAGCCGAAGAGCTGGGATTTCTGGGGGCGGCATTGGTTTTGGCTTTTTTCGCTTTTTTGGTTTTCCGCTGCGTGGTCAACGTGCGCAAGAACATCAAGGATGACTTCGGGATATTTTTCGTTATCGGAGCGACCAGCCTGATCTTCATCCAGCTGTTCATCAATATCGGAATGAATCTCGGAATTTTGCCGGTAATCGGCATATCGCTGCCTTTTATGAGCTACGGCGGCAGTTCGCTAATTTCAAACCTGATGCTGTTCGGCATTGTCGAGAATATCATCATTACGTCAAAGATCAATTATTGACAAGATAGTCCGATAAATGATATGTTTTAAAACTACTAATATCTTGCCGGGCAGGCGGCCAAAATGCTTTAAGCAAAACGTAATGCCTGCCGGCTAATTAAGCGAAAATTATGGGTAAATCTATACCTCTCAAAGCATTATTGCGCGCAAAAGAGAACGGAAAACCGAAAGCCATCAGGATGCAGGGCCAGATTCCGGCTGTTCTTTACGGCAAAAAGACCGAATCCAAAAGCATTAAAATCGATGCGGCCGAGTTCGAAAAAGTCTATGGGCAAGCCGGCGAATCCGCCTTGCTGGATTTGACGATCGATTCGGATAAGCCGGCCAAAGTATTGGTTTATGCAGTCCAGCGCGATCCGGTCAAGGGTCGCATCCTGAGCGTTGATTTTTACAAGGTTGACATGAAACAGAAGATTACGACCGAGATCCCCTTGAATTTTATCGGCGAATCCAAAGCGGTCAATGAAATGAAAGGCGTGCTGGTTAAAAGCATCGATGAGATCGAAGTCGAATGCCTGCCTGGCAATCTGGTCCAGTCAATCGATGTCGATATCAGCGTATTGGACGATTTCGACAAGCAGATCAAAGTCGGCGATATAAAAATTCCGGAAGGCATGGAGCCGCAAATAGATCAGGAAGCGGTAGTTGCCAGCGTTCA
>CAZAFZ010000053.1:0-7104 GCA_964484745.1 uncultured Gammaproteobacteria bacterium
CGAAAAATCTCTCGAAAGAGCCCATGATGGCGCGATGGATGATGACCGGCCGCTCTTCTTTGCCCTTGGCATTGATAAAGGTCAAATCGAATTTTTCCGGCATGTAGAAATCAACCTGAATGGTCGCGATGGTATCTTCCTTGCCCATCACATTTTTAGTCTGGACGTCGATTTTAGGACCGTAAAAGGCCGCTTCGCCCTCGATCTCTTCGTATTTGACCCCGAATTCGCCCATGGCTTCGCGGGCGATGTTGGCCGAGTATTCCCACATTTTCTTGTTCTTCAGGTCTCCGTATTTTTTTTCATCATGATAATCGGGAAGGGAAAGCCTGAACCAGTAATCGGTGATGTTGAAATCCCGGTAGACTTCTTCGAAAAGCTTCAATACGCGGACGAATTCATCTTTGACCTGTTCCTTCGTGCAATAGATGTGCGCGTCGTTTTGGGAGAAGTTTCTGGCCCTGATCAGTCCGGTCAGCACCCCGGACCTTTCATAGCGGTGGATCATGCCGAAATCCGCAAATCTGACCGGCAGGTCGCGGTAGCTTTTCAAGCTGTTTTTGTACATGATGTGGTGGTGCGGGCAATTCATCGGCTTAAGATAGTAATTCTCGCCTTCGATATCGATGGGATTATACATGTCTTCGTGGTAATGGGCCAGATGTCCGGATTGGCGGTACATTTCTTCGCGGGCCAGTATCGGGGTCATCACGAAGCTGTAGCCGTATTTGAACTCCTTGGCATACATGTAATCTTCCAGTTTTTTGCGGATGAAAGCTCCTTTAGGCAAGTACATGACCAGGCCTTGGCCGACTTCATCCGAAACCATAAATAACTCCAGCTCCTTGCCGAGCTTGCGATGGTCGCGCTTTTCGGCTTCTCGGAGCAGCTTAATATGCTCTTCCAGTTCGGCGGAGGTTGCGAATGCCAGACCGTAGATGCGGGTCAGCATTTTATTTTTTTCATCGCCTCGCCAATAGGCTCCGGCCAGCTTATGCAATTTGTAGCTGCCATGCTTGATTTTTTCGGTGGAGGCGATATGCGGGCCGCGGCACAAATCGGTAAATGACCCCAGCGCGTAAAAAGTCGCGAACCTTTCGCCCTGTGATTTCAGCTCTTCCAGCAATTCGACCTTGTAGACTTCCCCCGCCGCCTTTTCCTGCCGGATGGCCGCATCGATTTCCATTTCCGATTTTTCGAAAGGAAGATGCCGCTTGATAATTTCCCGCATTTTGTCCTCAATCTTAGGAAGGTCATCCGAACTGATGGAAATATCCCCGAAATCAATGTCATAATAAAATCCGTTTTCGATTGCCGGACCAATGGCGAATTTTGCATCCGGATACAGCTCCTTAACCGCAGCGGCCAGAACATGGGACAGGGAATGCCTGAGAGTCTCTAAATTAGAGTTGTCTGTATTCATATAATTTTATTAATAATAACCCCATTAATTTTACCAAGTAACAATTTCTTAATTTTGTAATTTTGAATTTTCAAATAATGCCTTAACTTTATAATGTTTAAATAATTTGAAATTCATGCATTGATTCTCCCGCAATTTATTATTCCTTGGTGAGCGGGATCCCGCATATTCGCTTTGCGGTGCGGGAGAAATTCAAAATTCATCATTCAAAATTATAAATATCCAATAGCTTAAATCTAATATCTCATTCGTCTCGACTAATGACTAAGCGACTAACGACTAGGGACTATATTTGCGTTTCACAGTTTGCGATTTAAAAACCCGTCCAAACATACCAACAACAATTGATATGCTAGGACGGGGCTTTGGATATCCGCATCTTCCGCTTATTCGCACGTCCGGTTTTCGCAGTGCCGGCCGCAATGCGATCAACTGCGGGTTTGCGCGGAAAACTGCATAGCCTCGCGGCCTCGACGCTTATGGTCGGGGTCCCAAATGAATTTGGGATTCCACCTAGCTTCCCCGGAATCAACCGGAGCGCTTAATTCATTGCCAAATCACTTAGCCGGATTATTCCGGAACCTGATAATAGGTTCTATGGTTGGTAGCCATAGCAATCGTTTTCGGCAAGTATAACGATATTTTATTATAACCAGCATTTTTTGTCAACCTTAGAGCGGCCGTTATTTTAAAAAAATTTAAAGTTTTTTTTATATTTTGTTAATATCAGGACATTTATTATTTAATCAGTTGAACATTTTAATAATTAACGGCTTTTTGCAAGCCAAAAATTATGCAGCAAAAAAGAATTGGAATTTGCCGCAGGACAAGCATTAGCGCGGGAATTTTTTTCGCCGTCTGCCTGTTTGCAGCAGGTGCAAACGCGGCATCTGCCGGGATAGCCGGACATGTCGTGATCAACGAAATCCAGGTGGACAGTATTGCCGGAGCCGGCGGCACGGACGACGACTGGGTAGAGCTTTATAATCCAACGGCCGCAGCGGTCAATCTGGAAGGCTGGTCGATTCAGAAGGCCAGCGGATCGGGCGGTACGCTGGTCAACCAGCCGCTTTCCGGCACAATCCAGGCAGGCGGATATTTCCTGGTAGTGCGCGACGGAGCGACCACCAGCCAATCCTTAAGGGATATCGCGGATTTGTTGGCGCCCGATGCGTTTTCCATTGCCAACAACAATATCGTTTATCTGGTAAATGACCAGACTGCGATTGCGAACAATTTGACCGATCCGAACATTGTGGATTTCGCCGGTTTCGGCATCGCGGCATATTATGAAGGGACGGCCGCAGCTCCGGGCATCTCAGAAACCAAAAGCATTTCCAGGGTGCCTGACGGTGAAGATACCGACCAGAATTCCATAGACTTCGTTATCAGGGACAATCCGACCCCTCAGCATTCAGTTGCTGTCAGCCAAAACAGCATCGGCGGGACGGTTGTTTTAACGGTTACGCCCGGAACCCAGGCCGTAAAAGATATTTCCGCAACCGGAGCGAATATCGAGTTCAGCGTAAATTCGGACGGGCAAGCCAAGATCCGCTATGGGCTTGATTCCACTTACGGAAGCGAAACGGATTTTTCCGCTTTTAGCGAAAATACAGCCCGAACAATATCTCTGACAGGATTGCAATGCGGGACATTATACCATTACTCGGTATTTGCGGAAAATTCCTTGGGAACGGAAAATGATTCTACCGCCGATGCCGTATTCGAGACTTTGCCGTGCGGTCTGATGCTTAATTCGCTGGTGATGACCAAAACCCAGGCAAAAGCAAATAACCAATATGCCGACGGTTGGGAATGGAAATTCAATTTAACCGTTTGGAACATGGGGGAAACTAAGCTCAAAATGAAATTTGACGCCTGGACCGGTCCGGCTGCGCTTGATGCGGGCAGTAACATGGAATTTTCCTCCGATAACGGCGCGACCTGGATGCCGATTGGCGGAAACGGTGCATATCCGGCAATTGGCGCCGATATTTCGCAAACAGATTTAAGTCCGGATGACGGACGGCAGGTTGAAATGATCGTACGCATGAAAGTCCCGCATGGCACATTAGCCGGCTACTATGATTCTAACTACGGCATATTAACCGAGCAATAAAATGAAAATTAAGTTCGCTGCGGCATTGCTGCCGATTTTCAGCTTTGCATTATTCGCCTGTACAGCCTTGGCATCCGAATTGACCGGCCATATCTCAATCGGCCCGTGGAAACTCGGACAGGAGCAGGTTGTCCCCGGCAGTGATTCCGGGCATCAAAGCGCAAATACAGCTGCCGGTGCCGTCATTCTGCCTATCGTCCGAAATAAGACAGTTCAAGAGGAGAATTCCACCGCTACAATAAAATCGGGCAGTAAAGTGCTGGGATTCAAACAGCATCCCGATTTCAGCCTGCTGCGTTCAAGCAACAAGAAAATATACCTGATTTGCGCTGGCGCCAAAAAGCATATTCTGAATTTGACCGAGCTCCGGAAATATCGCGGCCGAGCCATTCATGAGGTTGACAGCGGGTACTTGGACCATTACCAAACAAAGGGTTATTTGGACAATGATTTGATCAGATGCAAAGGCGATTCCAGGGTATATATAATAAAAAATGGAAAAAAGCAGCACATAAAAACCTTAAAGGAATTAGGCTTGAATTATTCAGGAAGGGAAATATTCAATTTGAAAAAAAGCGAATTCGATGATTACTGACCTGCCTATGATGCGCTAAATTGATTGTAATGCCATTTAATTATTGGCTAAAGTTATTGAGCCTGCAATAATAACCGCCGCTCCCGGATAAAGGAGCGGCGGTTATTTGATTTCAGGCGCTCATTTTGCTAACATTGAATTATTATCATGAAAAGCACTAATCCTATGGAAAGCAAAGCAATGGAAAAATCTTTCGATTTCAAAGCCAATGAGGATAGAATCTATAAAAAGTGGGAAGATTCCGGATTTTTCAATCCGGATAATCTGGATTTGCCGGAAAGCGCGCCGCCTTATGCGATAGCGCTTCCTCCGCCCAATATTACCGACAAGCTCCACTTGGGGCATTCTTCCATGCTGGCCATAGAGGACCTGATGATCAGGTATCATCGCATGAAGGGCTTCCGCACCCTTTGGATTCCGGGAACCGACCATGCAGCTATTGCGACCCAGAATGTTGTTGAAAAAAGGCTTTTCCAGGAGGAAAAGAAAACCAGGCATGATCTCGGCAGGGAAAAGTTCCTGGAAAAAGTCTGGGAATTCGTCAAGGAAACCCAGTCAATGATCCTCTATCAGACTAGGAAAATGGGCGCTTCGCTGGACTGGTCGCGTGAAGCATTCACCCTGGATGAACAGCGCCGGCAAGCGGTTACCGGAATGTTCGTCGCTATGTACAGCGCAGGAGTGATCTACCGCGGCGAGCGCATTGTCAACTGGTGCCCGCGCTGCTCCTCGACCCTGGCCGATGACGAGATAGAATATAAGGAGCAAAAATCGCCATTTTATACCTTCAGATACTCCAAGGATTTTCCCATTGCCATTTCCACGACCCGTCCCGAAACGAAGCTGGCCGATACGGCCGTGGCGGTAAACCCGAAAGACGAGCGCTACAAGGAATTTGTCGGTAAAACATTTGAAGTTGATTTTCTCGGAGTTCCTTTGAAATTGAAGGTAATCGCAGACAGGCAGGTTGATATGGAATTCGGCACCGGCGCACTCGGCGTGACGCCCGCCCATTCTTATGTCGACTGGCAGCTGGCTCTCCAGCATAGCCTGGAGATAGTCAAAGTCATTGATGAGGATGGCAGGATCAGGGAAGGTTTTGCGCAATTTTCCGGAATGAAAGCGAAAGCCGCGCGCGAAGCAATCGTCGGGCAGCTGCGGGAAAGGGGATTGATGCAAAGCGAATACGATATCGAAAACAACCTTTCGGTCTGCTACCGCTGCGATACTGCCATCGAGCCGCTGCCCTCCAGGCAATGGTTTATTTCAGTGGATAAAAAACTCGAACGTTTAGGCGGCAAATCCCTGAAGGAAAAAGCGATGGAAGCGGCCGAGTCCGGCGCTATCGAATTCATCCCCTCCAGGTTCAAGAAACGCTATCTGGATTGGATAGAAAACCTTTTCGACTGGTGCATCAGCCGCCAGATCTGGTTCGGCCACCGGATTCCGGCGTGGTATCGCTATAATTCAAAATTAACCGATGGAGAGTATTTTAAAAATGCCGAATCTACAGAAAGAAATAAGGATGATGAAGGAATTGAGACATATGTGGGTATCGAGCCTCCAGCGGGGGAGGGCTGGGTGCAGGACGAGGATTCGCTGGACACCTGGTTTTCGTCGGGGATGTGGACCTTTTCGACTTTGGGCTGGCCGGATAATTTCAGCGGGGGAGAAAAATCCGGCGATTTGAAGCGCTTCCATCCGACGCAAATGCTGGAAACCGGATATGAAATAATCACACTTTGGGTCTCCAGGATGGTCATTATGTCATTTTTCGCCCTGAATGAAATACCTTTTGAAAAAGTTTATCTCCACGGCTTGATTCTGGACAAGAAAGGCAAAAAAATGAGCAAGTCCAAAGGCAACGGCATCGATCCGCTGGATGTCATAGAAAAATTCGGAACCGATGCGGTGCGGCTTTCGCTGCTCTCCGGCAGCACGCCGGGCAACGATATCCGGATGTACGAGGAGAAGATCGAGGGATCCAGGAATATGGTCAATAAGCTATGGAATATTGCCCGGTATATCCTAAGCTTAGAAGCAGACGCTTCCGAAAAAGAGCTATTCAACGCGGAAAATAGACGGCATTTAACGCCCAGTGACGAATGGATCGTCGGTAAAATGGAAAATTTGATCAAGGACGTGACCGCCGACCTGGACAGCTATAATTTTTCACAGGCCGGCGAGCGCTTAAGGGAATTTTCCTGGAATGACTTGGCCGATTGGTATGTTGAAGCCAGCAAGTTCGCCGGCGGCAAATTATCCGCGAACCTGGCGCAGGAGATGCTAAAAGATTTATTGAAATTGTGGCATCCGTTCATTCCATTCATAACCGAAGCGGTTTGGGAAATGATGACGGGACAGATTTTGATGGTAGCAGCCTGGCCGGACAGCGGACGGTACCGGAAGCTGCTTGGCGCAGCCAGCGGCAAGGCCGAAGGGTTCGAAACGGTCAAGGAGCTGATTTCGGCGGTGCGCAATGCGCGCGCCGAAAACGGGATTGAACCGTCGCGCCGGATCAAAGCCCTGGTCATAACCGCACAAACCGGATTGATCAATGAAAATGCCGGGCTGATCAAAAGCTTGAGGACATCGATCGGCGAACTGGAGGTTGTTGCGGCGGCTGATAAGCCGGAAAATGCCGTCTATCTCGCTTTGCCGGGGATTGAAGTATGCCTGATGGTGCAGATTGACAAAGCCAAGGAGGCTAAGCGCCTCAGCAAAGAAATCGATGGCGCCAAAAAGCTTTTAACTGCCGTTCAAAACAAGCTGGCTAATGCCGAATTTATCGAAAAAGCGCCTCAAAATGTTGTAGATAAAGAAAGGGAAAAACAGAATTTTCAATATTCGCATCTCAACAATTTTTAAACATCCTGTAAACCTGATAGAATTTCAGTAATGGAAAGCCTTCCTGCGCATATCACCTCGTCGGATGCGCCATAATAGACGGTTATTTCATCTCCGTTA
>CAZAFZ010000054.1:0-6976 GCA_964484745.1 uncultured Gammaproteobacteria bacterium
GGCGGGAATCCAGACATAAATATATGAATAAAAACCACGGTTACTTTGTTTACATACTAGCCAGTGAAAGAAATGGAACCTTATATATTGGTGTCACAAATAATTTATTCTCAAGAAGCTTCCAGCATAAACTAAAAATTAATCCAGATAGTTTTACAGCAAAACATAATATTAATAAACTTGTATACTACGAAACATACCAATATATCCAAGATGCGATTCAAAAAGAAAAGCAACTTAAGAAATGGAACAGATTATGGAAGCTAAGAATTATAGAGGAAAATAATCCTACCTGGAAAGATTTGTTTATTGATATGGAATGATATTGTTTTGATGTCTGGATTCCCGCCTGCGCGGGAATGACAAAAGAGAGGCGGGAATGACAAAAGAGAGGCGGGAATGACAAAAGAGAGGCGGGAATGACAGATAGGGGGACAATAGAAAGTTTTCTCAATACATATTAGTATCATTAGTATAAATTAGTATATTAGCATCGATAATATGAAAAAAGCTTTGATCACAGGAATTGCCGGCCAGGACGGATCATATCTGGCAGAATTGCTCTTATCAAAAGGCTATAAGATTTACGGCATGGAAAGGGCAGCTTATCAAAAAAGCAGGACCAATCTGGAATTGATTGAAAATGATATAGAATTTGTTACCGGCGATTTAACGGATCAAAATACGCTGGCTGAAATTATTGAAACAACCCAGCCGGACGAAGTATATAACCTGGCTGCCCATAGTTTTGTTAAAGGCTCTTGGGATCAGCCGGAAATATACAGCAATGTGAACGGACTGGGCGCGCTTAGGCTGCTTGAGGTCATTAAAATGATTAATCCCAAAATTAAATTTTATCAGGCTTCTTCTTCCGAAATGTTCGGCCGCACAAAGTACGCCCCGCAAAACGAGAAAACGCCTTTTTATCCGTGTACTCCCTATGGAATCGCCAAGATGTATGCATATTGGACAACCGTAAATTACCGCGAGACTTATGATCTGTTCGCTTGCAGCGGGATACTTTATAACCATGAATCGCCCCGCCGCGGAATGGAATTCGTGACCAGAAAAATTACTGACGGGGTAGCCCGCATAAAACTTGGATTGCAAGACAAGCTTTACCTCGGTAACTTGGATGCCAAAAGGGATTGGGGGTATGCTCCGGAATTTGTTGATGCGATTTGGCGCATGATGCAGCAGGAGCAAGCGCAGGACTTCGTGATCGGCACCGGTGAAGCGCATACTGTAAAAGAATTTGTAGCCGAAGCTTTTAGCATCGTGGATCTAAATTGGGAAGAATATGTGGTAATTGATCAAAAATTTGTCAGGCATTCTGACGTTGGCTTGCTGGTAGCGGACCCAAGTAAAGCCAGAGACGTGCTTGGCTGGCAGACTAAAGTTAAATTCAGCGAACTGGTAAAAATCATGGTTGAAGCGGATATTGATCGCCTGCAAACGCTGAAAAAGACCGCCAGCTTTACGAAAAATAATTGATCATATGAACGACATAAAAAAACTTTCCATAGTTATCCCGGTTTATAACGAAAAAAATACAATCTTGGAATTGCTCAAGAGAGTTGAAAGCGCTGAAATCAATTCGATCCAAAAAGAAATTATTATCATTGATGACCGCTCAAACGACGGAACAAGGGAAATATTGGAAGGGCTGAGGGATAAATATAAGATTATTTTTAAAGCAAAGAATGAAGGCAAGGGCTCGGCGGTAAAGCTGGGCTTTCTTGAAGCATCCGGCGATGTGCTGATTATCCAGGATGCCGACTTGGAATATGACCCCAAGGATTATCCTGAATTGCTTAAACCAATCATTGAAGGCAGGGCCGATGCGGTCTTCAGCACCCGCTTCATGTCCAACAAGCCGCATCGGGTCCTTTTATTTTGGCACCAGATCGGGAATCAGATCGTAACCACCCTGTCCAACATGCTGACCAACCTGAATCTCACCGATATGGAATCCGGCTATAAGGTTTTTAACCGAAAAGCTATTGATATGATTAAAGGCAAGCTATCCTCCGGCCGTTTTGGCATCGAGCCTGAGCTGACTGCCCTGGTTGCCAAAAACAATTTGGTTATATATGAAGTAGGCATCTCCTATTACGGCCGGACCTACAAGGAAGGCAAGAAGATTAGCTGGAAGGACGGCATAGCGGCAGTCTGGCATATAATAAGGTTTAACTTATTTTAACGCGATGCCAATATACGAATGCATGCGAAATATACAAATAAACGACACGATGCCAATATACGAATATAATTAATTAAAAATATGGAAAAAGGAGGGAAGGTAATTTACCCAGAATTATCATATACACTTACTGGTATTTGTTATGACATACATAATGAATTAGGCAGATATTCAAGGGAGATACAATATGGTAATTTATTGGAAGACAAGCTAAAAGAAAAAGGAATAATATATCAAAGAGAGGTGCGAATAGATAAAAGCGGCAATGTAATGGATTTTATTATTGATAATAAAATTATAATAGAATTAAAAGTAAAACAGACGATAACCAAGGAAGATTATTTTCAGATACAGCGCTATCTGCAAGTTGCAGATATGAAATTAGGATTACTAATTAACTTCAGGGACAAGTATTTAAAGCCAAAGAGGATCGTTCGGATTGAAACAGAAATAAGTAATAAATTTAAATAATTTTATATTTGTATTGTTTAAATTCGTATAATTAGTATGCATTCGTATATTGGCATCGGCTTATGAAAATTTTGAACATCAGTTTAGACAATAAAATATTTGATGAGGGCTCTGCATTGAGGGAGCGCATGTTGGATTATGCAAATCTGGTTGATAAATATACGGTAGTTGTTCCGCTGGCCGGAGCGGGAGAAAACAAAGAGGTTGTAGCCGGCGATAAGCTGAAAATTATCGGCGTCCCTTCAAAAAATAAAATTGCGGCCTTGTTCGATATGCATAATTTTTTAGGCAAGTTGATAGCGAAAGAAAAACCGGATGTAATTACTGTTCAGGACCAGTATTATATTGCGGCAGTCTGCTTGAAGCTCGCAAGAAAATATAATATCGGGCTGGAAATTCAAAATCATGGGTTTGAGAAATTTAAAGGTTTGAGAAAATCGGTTTTTAAATATGTAATTAAGCGGGCCAATTCAGTCAGGACGGTAAGCCAAAGATTAAAGAAAAGGCTGAGCGAGGAATTTGGAGTAAGAGAAGAGAAGATAACGGTGGTACCGATATATGTTGATGCAAAGAAGGAAAGATTAAATGAAGAAAAGATTAAGAATTTTTCCACCCCACCTACCCTCCCCTTAAGCGAAGGGGAGGAACATGGCAAAAGATTTATTTTTTTGACTGTTGGGAGGCTGGTGCCGGTAAAGAATATTGAGATGCAGATCGCGGCAATGCAAAGAGTAGCCCGCGAATGCCAAAACGCTGTTTTATGGATTGTCGGCGATGGCCCTGAATACCAAAATTCAAAATTCAAAATTAAAAATTCAAAATTGGAGGATAAAATTATTCTTCACGGTTGGCAGAAGGATGTGGGAAGATATTATGGTCAAGCAAGCGTATTCTTACTTACTTCGCATGCCGAGGCCTGGCCGCTGGTCGTAATCGAGGCGGCAAGTTATGGTCTGCCAATGATTTTGACCGACACTGGATCAGCCGGAGAATTTATCATTAACAATGAAAACGGAATTGTTATCCCGGTTGATGACCAAACCGCGCTAGAAGAGGCAATGATTGAACTATATAAAGATGAAGCGCTGAGAGGGAAGCTGAGCGAAAATGTGGTCGCGTCGCTTGAGAAGCTGCCCAGCAAGGAGGAAATACTGAATAAATATCTGGAGAGCTGGCAAAAAGCAATAATGCGATACTAATATACGAATGCATACGAAAAATACTAATGGAATAACAATACCAATATACAAATATTTATGTATCTAATTAGTATATTCGTATCGGATTTTTATTCGTATATTTAGTATCAATTTGTATATTAGCATCGGTATATGAAGCTTCTAATTATCACCCAAAAAGTAGATATTAACGATGACGTCCTGGGCTTTTTCCATGGCTGGATCGCTGAGTTTGCGAAGCACTGCGAGAAAGTCACGGTCGTTTGTTTGTACAAAGGGAAGCACGATCTGCCGGAAAACGTAAAAGTATTGTCTCTCGGAAAAAATTCTATCCATGTCATTCCCGACACACCTACCCCCGGAGGGATAATAATAGATGATCGGGAATCCAGGAATAATTTAAACCAACTGGATCCCCGCCTGCGCGAGGATGACAGCAAGAATTTCATTAGAAAGAAGATTAAATATCTCTCCAACTTCTATCGCCATATAATCGCTGAAAGATCGAACTATGACCATGTTTTCGTTCACATGAATCCGATCTATGTTATCCTCGGCTGGCCTTTATGGAAAATTTGGGGTAAAAAAATATCCCTTTGGTATACGCATAAATCAGTTGACCTAAAATTGCGGATTGCAGAGAAGCTAGCCGACAAGATCTTCACCGCATCCAAATCCAGTTTCAGGATTGACAGTAAAAAGTTGAATATAGTCGGCCATGGAATAGATGTAAATAATTTCCAAGTCGAAAGTCAAAAGCGACCGCGTGTGAGCGGTCGTCCCGAAAGTCCAGCGGATTTTGAGGGATCTAAATTCATAATTTTTAAAATAATTACCATCGGTCGGATTTCGCCGGTTAAGGATTATATTACTTTAATCGAGGCAGCAGATATTTTATGGAAAGAGAATTTGAATTCCTCCCCTTCTTTCAAGGGGAGGTCAGGAGGGGTAGCAACATTTTCAACCTCCCCCACCCCCTCCTTAAATGAAGGAGGGGAATCCATTAAGAATTTCCAGATTGAAATAATCGGAGGCCCGGGCACTCCGGAACAGTATGAATATTATGAGCATTTGCAGGAAGTCGTCCGCTATAAACAGCTTGACAAGATGGTATATTTTTTTGGCAAAGTGCCCAACAAGGAAGTAGTTAGCCATTTACAAAATGCGGATATTTTTGTTAATATGAGCCATACGGGAAGCTTGGATAAGGCAGTCTTGGAAGCAATGGCATGCGAGCTTCCCGTTTTAAGTTGTAATGAGGCCGTTGCAGATGATATTTTAGCTAATTATAAAGAAAAATTGTATTTTGAAAAAAGCAATTCAAAGATGCTGGCGGAGAAAATTAAGGCCTTAATGGACATAAATTTTGAGCAAAGACTGGCGCTCGGAAAGGAGTTGAGGGAAATAGTTGTGAAAAACCACAATTTAGAAATTCTTATTTCTCGCATAGTAGCGGCAATTCAAAGTTAGTATTTTGTCATTCCCGCGAAGGCGGGAATCCAGACATTATTTTACTGACTGGATCCCCATCTTCATGGGGATGACAATTATTCGGATTGAAATTATTCGGAGCATTCGGATTATATTATATGGATTTATCCAGAATAAAAAATATATTGATCGTTAATACCCGGTCGGAAGAAAAGAAACTGGCAGGCTTCGTAATGTGGGGCGCTTGGGTCGTCGCCAGTTACTTCAAGGCAGTGATTCCCGGTTCGGACGTGAAATTTCTGGACGAGAACAATGAAGATGATTTTGAAAAAAAGTTTTATGCAATTCTTCCTTCCCGCGATACCGTCGGATTTTCCCTAACCTCCATGCAGATCAAATATTCCCTGCCTCTGATCAAGCACATCAAAGAAAAATTTCCGGAAATCAGGGTTATTGTCGGCGGCATCCATCCGGTTCTGTTTCCCGACCAGGATTACGGCAATTTGATCGACGAGGTCGTAAAATACGATTTGCCGAAGGATTATCTGGATTATGATCTGCTTCCGGAGAATGTAAAATATACTTACCGGACCAGGCGCGCCCAAGTTGTAACCGGGTTCAACTGCTCCTTCAAATGCGCTTTCTGCGTGAACAGCGTCCGCAATTGCAGATATGAAGGAGTTCCGCCGGAAAGGATCAAAAGCGACATGGATTATGTAGTAAATGAATTCAAGCCCAAGAAAATATATTTCCGCGACGAAGATTTTTTCCAGGACTTTGAAAAAGCGCAGACTGTCGTTGATCATATCATTAAAAAAAGCTACCGGTTCGTCTGGGACACCAATTCAAGAGTGACCAGTTTTGTCAAAGGCAAGATCGACGATGAATTCCTACAGAAGCTGGTAAAGTCAGGCTGCACTAATTTGCGCTTCGGAGTTGAAAGCGGTTCGCAAAGAATGCTGAATTATTTAAGAAAAGGCCAAACAGTCGACCAGATCAAATTCGCCATCAAGCAATGCGTAAAATACCATATTAATGCCAGCTGTTCGCTTTTAACCGGTATTCCCGGAGAAACGGACGAAGACAGGGAGCAGACTTATCAAATGATCGAAGAGCTTAGCGGTTACGGCCCGGAAGTTACTATTCTTGGTCCGCAGCTATTCAGACCGTATCCGGGAGGGTTGATTTATGAAGAGATCAAAAAATACGGGTTAAAGTTTCCGGAAAAATTCGATGATTGGGCAACTTATTACGATGAGTCGAAAAATCCGGTTGGCAACGTTTTTGATTCTACGATCAATTATCCCTGGCTGTCAGCCAAAGAGAAAAAGACCCTGCCGAACGTATTCATGGTCGCCCACTACGGCTTGAACTGGAGCAAATCGACCAACCTGATCAAGAAAATAATCGGCAGCTGGATCAAGCTGCATTGGAAACTGCGCTGGTTTTCCGGCTGGGACCTGAAGCTGTTCATGTATGCCCGCAAAAAATTGCTCAAAGCGGAATTAGAATGATGGAAAATTTTGAATTTTGAATTTTGAATAAATTTTGAATGACAGAATGTTTGAATTTTAAAGCATTAGAGCATTAAGATTTGATTCTCCCGTTGTTTATTTTTCATTGGTAAACGGGATCCCGAATATTCGCTTTGCGATTTGGGAGAAATTAAAAATTAAAAATTAATAATAAGTTA
>CAZAFZ010000055.1:0-6582 GCA_964484745.1 uncultured Gammaproteobacteria bacterium
GCTGTATTTGTTGGACTCCATTTCTTTCAACTCGTTTTCTATGGCGGTATCCAGGAGCTTCATTAAATAGTTTACTTCTTCCCGGGATCTATTCCAATTTTCGGTTGAAAACGCGTAAACGGAAACAAAGCCTACCCCGCGAGAAAAAAACCAATTCGGCGCCTGCCTGAACTTTTCGTAACCGCGCAAATGGCCTTCCAGCGTCGGCAGGTTCCTTTCCTTGGCCCAGCGGCGGTTGCCGTCCATAATGATTGCGACGTGATTGGGGACGATTTTCTTGTTATCTGAATTGGTCATAAAATTAAAAAAGTTAAACTGGTTTTACAAGTTAAATTAATTATGCCAATTATAATGACAATATTTTTAAGCAATTAAATTAATTAACTAATTTAACTTATCTAACGTATTTAACTTATCTTTTATCTGTTTAGCCAATATAGACTACTTCGTAATTTTTATCAACTTATTTTTGTTCGATGCGCCGCTAACTATTTTAACATTTTCACGCGCTACGTCAAACTCTTTGGCTAAAAACCTAATTAGTTCCTGGTTCGCCTTTCCTTTTTCTGGAACTGCGGCAATATCCAGCTTTAAAGTACCATCAGATAAAGCTCCGGCTATCTTATTTTTTTCTTGCCCGGCTTTAATTTTAAGCTTAAGGACTATTTCCTTCTTATTGTACAAAGTTTTTTTAATATCAATAATTTCTTTCATCAATGATTAATTATTATGAGTTAGGCGTTATACGTTTCGCGTAACGCGCTGCGAGTTGCGAGTTATATGTTGTGAACTACATTTTATGCGTTACGCGGAATTATTGCTCGGAAAAAATTATCGCATTCGGAATATTCCTCCCCGGCCCGGCCATGTACTCGTCATTGTACCAAAGCGCTGCCGAATATCCGCCGTCAAGATTAAGCGCGTATTCCACGCCGATAGCCTTCATTACATTGGCCAGATTGTTCAAGGTTGCGCCATAGGCAATTACCAGATATACATTGTTGTCTTTGTAGCCGATTGCATTGCGCGAATATTTTCCGGTTAACTGTTTCTGGTCAACCTCCCAATCGATCAGATAATTCATGTAGTCCTGGATTAGCCTTGGCTTATTGCCCAGGGCCGCCTGGAGCTTTACCCCGTTGTTTTTTTCAAATTCCTCCACGCTGCCGAACTCCCTGCTGTCTTTGAAATAATAAAACTTATTATTCGTATCGAAAGCGATAATCGGTCCGGTCGTCCAATATTTGATTTCGTCCTGATTGATCAGCTCGCCGGTACGGGTGTTATAGATGGGGTAAAAATAATAATTTGCGCCTCCACAGCCGGAAGAAGAGCAAAAATAAGAACCGTTGATCGCTGCAAACCCATTATTTCTGGTAACAAAGTCAGCGAGCGTAGTCGCCCCGAAATTTTTCTTGCCTTTAAGCGCGTGGCTGGGATCCGGTGCCTGGGTATCGGTATGAATTTTCAATTTGGGATTCGTTAAATCTATTTCAACCAAGTCAACGGTAAATTCACCGTCAATCGTCGTGATTTTTTTATGCTCATATTTGCTGTACTGATTAATGGATTCATCTGTCCCGGGTTTGTGGATTTTAGCCAGGTTTGCCCTGGTAATGCCCAAAGATAATTCGCGCATTATCCGAAAGGCGTCTGCCGGACGTCCCAAATAATAGCGTTTCAAGTCCTTCGGGTTGACATACCAGGCTTCCCCGTTTTCTTCAATCTGCAGCAAAATTTTTCCTGCCAGCCTTTTCGTGACGCTGGCGTCATAATCAGCTGAAGGCGCGGCAGCCGGTACGGATGAGCCGGAACCGCTTACACTGATTTTTACTCCGGCCAAAAAAGGCCCTAATGCTTTATCCCGTTCGCACGGTTCGATTTTTGCCAGTTCAGAGGTCTTGATGCCCAAAGATAATTCGCGCATTATCCGAAAGGCGTCATCCGGCCTGCCCAGATAATACCGCTTGTTATTCTCCGGCCAGACATACCAGGCTTCGCCGTTTCGCTCAACATCAAGCAGAATCTTGCCGGCAAGTGTTTGCGCTAAAGAAGCAGCGGAAGAACAGACCGGCGCCAATATGAAGATTATAGCTATGCAAGATATAATATATTTTTTCATATTACACAGAATTTTATATTTCAAACTTGGAATTTTGAATAAATTTTGAATAACTGAATGCTTTCAGCATTAATAAATTGGGATCTGATTCTCCCGCTATTTATTACTCCCTGGTGAGCGGGATTCCGCATATTCGCATTGCGATGCGGAAGAAATTCAAAATTTAGAATTCAAAATTATACTTTTCATTATCAATTTTATAACCAGATTATTTTAAAAATTCAACGATTTTCTCCCCAAACTCCTTCGCCGCTTCCGGCCCGCTGCCGGTGATGATATTGCCGTCGGCAACCACGCTGTTGCCCTGGCAAACGGCACCGCCTTTTTCCAATTCGGCTTTGGCGCCCTCCCAGCAGGTTGCGTTTTTGCCCGCAAGCAATCCGCCCTTAGCGAGAATTTCGGGTGCAACGCAGATGGCAGCTGTCAATTTTCCGGCTGAGTTGAATTTTTGCGCCAATACCTGCAGGCTTTCATCTCCGGTTATCTGCGACATGCCGGTACCGCCCACGAAAACCACGCCGTCAAATCGGGCCGCGTCGGCATCGCTGACGGTCAAGTCCAGGTTAATTTCCTGTCCGGCCGTGCTTTTTGCGGTTTGGCCCTGGATTGATGCTGTTAGGACCTGGATTCCGGCCGACTCCAGCACTGCTTTGGGCTCAAAATATTCCTCGTCCCTGAAATCTATCGGCGAAACAACCATTAAAATGCTCTTTTCCTTAATTTCATTTTGCGGTGCCATATTTTTATCTTTAATTGCATAAATATATGTTATAATAACTGTCCCAACCAGCGATACAAAGAAAATAGCAATAAATATTATTAAATTTTGATTTGTAACTTTGATTTTTGATTTTTGCATTTTGAATTATTAATTGATCACTTCAAAATCATTCCCGCCGCCGCCTTGAATCATGTTCAATTCAACGGTCTTGATTTCCCCCAGGTCTTGGAGCTTGTTGAATTTCAGATACTTGCTGGAAAATGTACACAATTCATCTTCGATGTAAAGCGAGCGCTTGACCGTATTGTCGTAATAATTGTAGGGCATCCAGCTTTCGCGCGTGCCCTGCCGGCCTCCGTCCGAATGGTCGATCTTGCCCTTTAATTCCAAACTGTTCTTGCCAACCTTGAAAACCGCGGCTCCGCCGAACGAAAATCCGCCGTAGCGCCTTGCGGTGCTTCCCTCAACCAGCGTAACCGGTATCACCAGCAAATTCTTGTCTTTGGAAAAGAGGAAAGCCTTGTGGTCATACAATGCCATGGAATCGCTGCCTGCTTCGCCTAAAATCTGCTTGGCGACCTCCTTGGGATTGGCCGTATCCGAAACGTCAAATAAAGATATTTTCAGGCCCTGGGTTCTGACTCCGCCGGATGATGTTTCGCTGGCGTCTTTGCCGATGCCGATCAATGTATTCTCGTCATAGGGATGGAGATAATTGGAAAACCCCGGAATCTTAAGCTGCCCCAGCAGCTTGGGTGCCGCCGGATCAGCAAGGTCGATCGCGAACAGCGGGTCAGTCTGCTTGAAAGTCACCATATAAGCTTTGTTGCCCATAAACCTGACCGAATAGATGCGTTCCCCCGGCGCCAGCTTTTCCAGCGATCCGACCACTTTCAGGTCGGCATCCAGAACGTAAATATTGTTATATGATTCCCTGCTTTCATCGGCTATGTAAATCGACCAGGACTGGCCTTTGGTGGTCGCGATCCGGAAATAGCCGTTATTTTCATCCATTGAAAACTGGTTGAGCGCGGATCCCGTCACTTCTCCGACCGTTTTATACTCGATTTTATCTTTGTCTATCGCGATCTTGTGGATGACTGTTTTTTCCAGTTCCTTGGAGATATCTTCGTATTTCTGCTTCATTTTCGCGTCCAGTTCGTTTTCAAGGTCGTTTTGCTCCTTCTCCGGCAAGCTCATTATGTGCCGCTCGATGATCACGTTGATTTTGTTCAATTTTTCCTCAGGCGCCAGGATATAGCTGTCGGCTTCTTCGATCTTTTTGATCTTCTCCTGGTCGGCGGCGGCGAGCCGGTCCATGATCAATTCCCTCATCATCCGGATGTGCAAATCATATTCATTAATATATTTGGTATACGTAATATAAATGTTGTTCTGGGAAACATACATATTCTGGCTGCCGCTCAACAGATATGACTGGCTGCTGATCTCCTGTTCGGGGTTTTGGATGTTCACGGCGGCAATATTGGTGAAATTCACCGAATCATACGGTATGTCAAAATAATAGATATCCGGCACTCCCTGTCCGGCAGAAAGCTCCTTTTTGTCTTCCAATATTCTCGGATAAGGGATCGTGTCATCGGCCAGCCAGGAATAATTATTGGTTACAAAATAAACATAGCCGCCGATCATCCGGGAGTTGAAGTAGCTTCCCTCAAAGTCAAGGTCTTTTACCTGCTTGGGATTTTTACGGTCAGTGATATCGAATACCTTAAGAAATGCATACGGCGACCTTCTTTTAAAACTGCTATAGATTTCTGCCTGGTAAATCGCGTTGTCCGCGCCCATCACTACCAGCTTGTCTTTGTCCACGAAAATATTTTCCGGATATGAATCAAACTTGATCTTGGAGACTGTTTCCGCTTCCGATCCGGGGTAGGCTTTGACTATGAACAATTCATTGCCGGTTACCGCATAAATATAACTGCCGTCGGTTTTTATCAGGTCCGCTTCATCAACCCCTTCAACCTGGACATTGGTTTCGGAATAGTCTGCCGGCTCTTCGGCGGTCTGGGCCGAGCCGGCGGCGGAATCTTCGGCAACCGCGTCCGGTTGCGCCGGCACTGCCGCAGATTCCATGCTTTTAGCGGCGATCCCTCCGCGGCCCAAGCCATAATCCGTCATTGTCGAGACTGGCACATGCTCCTCTAAGAAAACTTTCAGCTCGGCGATATTATTGAATTTGTGGATATTGGCTTGGGCGGCCAGCATTCCGCTGATCGAAGTGGTCGCTTCCGTTTCCCGGTTTCCGGCCTGGTCAGGATTTTCGGATATGTCCTGAGGCGGGGGCACGATCGGCTTATTCAATTGGCAGGCGATTAAAACCAGCGCACATGCCGCGATCAACGCGCCTAGTTTAATGAATTCTTTTTTGGCTACGATCGAGAACATAATTTTGTCTATACTTATTAATATTTTTTATCTATTAAAAAATGCGTTAATTTGTGTATTTTATTTTAACACATTCCATAAAATTATACGATATCAAATAATTATCGTAACATTTAAGATTGTGCCAAAAAAAGTTGCAATAATTTACAAATGCAACATGCTGTATTAGCGCTTAAAACGAAAAACCGGCCGTTAGCCGGTGGAAAATGCATATTTTAAAATTATTCCGAACAAAAACCCAGTTTGCATTCCAATTTTTTATCAGTATCGCATCTTGGCTCTGCCGCGCAGCAGGGCTGGTTTTTCCCGCCGCATTTTATGCACATGCCGTTATTGGCCAATAATCCGGGGTAGCAAACCGGGTCAGCCGGGCATAGCTCGCGGCCGGCTGATCCGCACGATCTGCAATAGCCGGCGATACAGCCGGTCCTGGTTTCATCGGACATTTTTTCGTTTTCACAAGCTGACCCGCTATTGCAGCAGGGGTTGCTTTCAAGTCCGCATTGTTTGCAGATCGAATTATCGCATACTAGTCCGCCGTTGCAGGTTGAATTTGAGCAGCAAGGCTGGCTGTCGTAGCCGCAATCCAGGCAAATATCATTGACGCAGGCCAAGCCGTCGCCGCACATATTTTCTCCGCTGCAGCAAAAATTTCCTTTTTCACCGCAATTGCAATTGTCGGCGCACATATTGACCTTCGGGTTGGCAGGATTCTCACAGCAAACCAAGCCATGGTAGCAGGAAGGTTCCATGTTTAGGCAGCAGGCCAGTCCATCTTCTCCGCATTCATGGCCCATCACGATTTCATTTTGCCAATCCCAGCTGAACTTGTCGGAGAAAGGAAGAGAACATGACGTTAATATTAAACTTGATAATAAAATCACCGCGAATAGATATATTTTGCCCTTCGTAAACTTATTCAGCATAATTTCCAATTTCTAATTTCTAATTTCCAATTAATTTTTTATCTAAATTTTCTAATGATATTTTACCGTTTTATCGTTTTTTTTACAATTTGAGGTTAATTACTATTCAATCTGTCATTCCCGTCCCGATTTGCATCGGGATAAACTCCGGCGGGAATCCAGGCATTTTTAAAAAAAAGATTGCTGCCTGCATGGTAATGATAATTAAAAATTCTTCAATTTTCTGAATTTTAAAAGGGGCGGGCTTTTTTATAAGCCGCCCCCTTGGGATGTGCGTTAAATTTTAAAAAATGCATTGGTTGTCCGGAGGATGGTTGCCTCCGGGGGGTTATCCAGGCCAGTGAGCAGGATAACCAGCTTTTTGGCCTGAGAGATTTCTACCAGCAAGGTAATAATATTTT
>CAZAFZ010000056.1:0-6507 GCA_964484745.1 uncultured Gammaproteobacteria bacterium
ACCAGAACGAGGACGGCACCTATAGCTGGAAGTTCGACAACTACGTGCGCGCCTGGCCGCCCGACGACATCCCGCAGGGGTTCGACCTGCCCGAAGGCACCAAGGGGATCATGGTCAAAAAGGACGGCAAGGAAAGGGTTTACATGGTAACGCAGCAGGCGAGCGATGAGTACCGGGAACAAACAGGGCATGACAGGGAACCACCAGGAATTAAAAACAATTATAGAAAAAAAATATAATAACCGAAATCGATGTTTTTACACATTGCCACGTTCCCAAATTTCTAATTTCCAATTTTTAAACAATTTCCAATTTCTCAATGACTGAATTAAATTGAAAAGCATTGATAATTTTAAAGTCAGAAAGTTTAAAACATTAATACATTCAGATTTGATTCTCCCGTTGTTTATTGCTCATTGGTAAACGGGATGCCGAATATTCGCCTTGCGATTCGGGAGAAATTAAAAATTCATCATTCAAAATTATTTATTATGGATTTGCATATCAATTGTAAATTGGCATTGTGTTATTTTCCTAAATTATAAATATGGAAGTCAGCAAGGAACAATTCGAGCAATGGCTGGCCGAAGCGATTGACAAGCTGCCGGATGAATTGCTGGAAAGGGTCAATAACGTCGCTTTTTTCGTTGAGGATTATCCGACCAAAGAGCAGAAGAAAAAAGCCGGGATAGCGAGGGATGAATCTCTGCTTGGCCTGTATGAAGGCTATCAGCAGGGCAGGAAACGTCCGGTTTCCGGTATTTTGCCCGACAAAATAACATTGTTCCGTAAAGCGATAGCGGAACGCTATGGCAATGAGCATGCGGTTAAGGACCAAATCTATAAAACGCTTAAACATGAAATAGCCCACCATTTCGGTTCGGACGAAGAAGGAGCGCGTAAGGCCGCTATTAGTAGCAAAATATTTTGAAAATAAAAAATTAGCTTTTAGCAGTAGCGTCAAGCGCTATTCGTATGATCCAAAGCTTATGCTGGTCGTGGAATTGAGGGCTTATTATCAAGACGCAGGAGAAGATATTGAAGAATCATGCGAACTTAAGAACAAAGAATATATCATTGAGATCAAGGTGCTTGATGAAACCGGTAGATTCAGAAAACGGATTGTATTGGATGGCCATTTTAAAAAAGATACCCCCGGCGCAAAATTATTAATGAAGCTTATGATTATAGCTGAAAGGCAGGCTACATTTGTCCAAAAAGACCGCATTTGTTATGTTGATGAGGCGGCGACGCTAAAACATCTTAAGAATATGATGAAGGGATAGAAATATTAATGGCTTTTAATTAGCCATTTTTTTAATACTTGACTTTCGTATTTTGTTCGGATAAAATAATAGTATAAAGGTTATAAAGCTGAAAGTAAAATTAGTCTAATAATCAATTTTTAAAATTACTTTATGAACTTTATAACATATACTTTTTACTAATTTTTATGGGGAATAATTTATCAAAAAGGCAAAGCGAGATCCTGGAATTCATAAAGAAATTTACGAAAAAGAACGGGTATGCGCCAAGCTACCGGGAAATCGGAGAATATTTCGAATTGAATTCGCCCGCTACGGTGCATGACCATATCCAGAACCTCATCAAAAAAGGTTTTTTAAAAGCCGGTTTTAACGAAAAGCGCTCTATCGAACTGGTGGAAAAAGAAACGGTTAAATTCGGCGAAGTTATTGAACTGCCTTTGGTCGGGCTTATCGCTGCCGGCGAACCGATTGAAGCATATGAACAGCATGAGACCATCGGAGTGCCGGCCGATCTGGTGATTGACCGTTTCAACAGCTATGTGCTGCAGGTAAAAGGCGAATCGATGATCGATGAAGGAATCATGGATGGCGATTTCGTGATCGTCGAGCGTAATCCGTCGCCCAGAAATGGAGATGTCGTGGTGGCGCTTTTGAACAACTCGCATGCGACTCTAAAAAAATTTTACCGCGAAAACAATCGCATTAAGCTACAGCCGGCCAATAAGAAAATGAAGCCGATCTTTGCGCGCGATCCGCTGATTCAGGGGGTAGTGAGAGCCGTAATCAGGAAATTTTAAACAGATGGAAACCGAAAAATATATCGCTCCGGCAAAATACATTTATCTTGTCGCCATTGTTTTTATAATGGCAACAATCCTGGGAATTTTATCGGCCGAGAACAACCCGCAGACAGCTACCCAATCTATCCGCGAGCTGTCGCAAAGCCTGGCTTTTACGCAGGATTTCACTCCGATTGAATTGACTCTGTTCATCTTTCTGAACAATTCCATCAAGGCGATGATTGCTATGCTGTCCGGAATATTGCTCGGAATATTCACCGTATTATTCATAATCGTGAACGGTTATCTGATCGGAGTAATACTTGATTTGTCATATGTCCAATTCGGGGTGCTGAAAACTATTATAGCAATATTGCCCCATGGCTTTTTTGAATTGACTGCTGTGGGGCTGGCTTGCGCCAATGGATTATTTTTGGGAGCTAAGCTTTTCAAAAAACTGCAGGGCAAAGGCAGGATCAAAGCTTATCTTCAGCAGGCAATCAAGGGCTTTGCTCTCATTATTTTACCCTTGCTTTTCGTATCAGCGATTATTGAAACGTTTATCACGGCTTTTCTGGCAGGCGGATTTTAATTGAATAATTTGATTTTTGAGATAAAAAAATATATGCTATTTTTAGCATATATTTTTTTATGGTAAAGCTTAAACTCAATACTTTCAATAAAATTTCCGTTATGCTGGCTATCGCAGTTTTAACGGGGTTGACCTGTTTTATATTCGCTTCGCAAATAAAATTTTTAAGCCTTGATTTGGGCCGCCACCTGAAAAACGGAGAATTGGTTTTCGGCGATTCGGATGTCTTATATAAAAATACCTATTCATATACCATGCCCGACGAGCCTTTCATTAACCATCATTGGCTTTCCGGAGCTGTCTATTTTGCCGTACAAAAGATGGCAGGATTCGGGGGGCTGGCGTTTCTGAATATTTTGCTGGCTCTCTCGGCAATTGGCTTATTGATGCTTATAGCTTCCAGGACTGCCGGTTTTTGGATCATGGCGGCATGCGCGGTTTTGCCGATAATGATGCTCGGGGAGCGGGTTGACGTCAGGCCGGAAATGTTTTCCTATTTTTTCATCGCTTTGTTCATTTATCTGATTTGCCGCCATGAAGCTTCAGGCAAGAAAGCATATTTATATTCGCTTCCGGCGCTGCAGGCAATCTGGGTAAACCTGCATATTTATTTTTTCATGGGGCCGTTTTTACTGGGTATTTATGCTTTCAGCAAGGCGATCGGTCTGGACAAGATCGACCCGAAAAAGCCCCTGGCTGTTAATCTTAAGCAATATAAAAACGGAGCGCTCAGTAATTTAAAAAGCGCACTTTCCCCGTTTTACGCTCTGGTCGGCACAGGACTGGCATGCTTCATCAATCCCAATTTTTTCAAAGGCGCCGTTTATCCCCTTCTGATCATGAAAGACTATGGCTATACGATCGCCGAAAACATGTCTCCCTGGTTCATGGAAAATGTCCAGATCAATTATAATATCGCCATTTTTAAAATTTTATTAGTACTGCTGGCTGCCAGCTATCTGACAGCAATTTACGCCAGGTCAAAGCGGTTCGATTATCTTGATATTTTTTTGCTTTTCGCAATATTTCTCTCCCTGCGCGCAATCAGGAATTTTCCGGTTTTTGCGCTAGGCTCGATCCTGGTGCTGCCGGTCAACTTAAAATTTCTGGCAAATTATAAATTAGCCGCCAAATACATTTTGCCGGGGGCTTTTTTCATTTTAGGCGGCTGGTCTTTATTGTTTTGCGCAACGGATTACTCGGGCGGCAGATGGTTTATCAAACATCCGAGATCGTTGAATATTGAAAAAAACTATGACGATTATGCGGAATTCTTCCGCCAAAATCTGCATGGGCCGATTTTCAACAATTACGACCTGGGCAGCGCTTTGATCTACCAGCTTTACCCGCAGGAAAAAGTATTCGTCGATAACCGCCCGGAAGCTTACGGAGCGCAATTCTTCAGCACTGTCTATAAGCCCATGATGGAGGATGAACAAGCATGGGAAAAATATTCGCAGCAATATGGAATAAATACCGCAATAATCTCACATACGGACGCAACGCCCTGGGCCAGGTCTTTTATCGCGAGAATGATCAAGGATCCGGACTGGCCGCTGGTCTATCTGGACAGGCAAGTGATGATAATGGCAAAAAAAAGCTCCGGCAATTCCGATGTAATCGAAAAATTCGCCTATAAGCAGGAAACGCTGCGGGAAAAAATGAAAATCCTGGCTTCGGATGCGGATCTTTATTCAAAGTTTAATCTGTCGTCATTGGCTGGCGCCGCCGGCGAAAAGGAATTAGCCAGAGAAATAATCCAAAGCATTCTTGATAATAATCCTGCGGACGGCAGGGCACTGGCTCAAATGGGCTACTATCAGCTGGCTGAAGGGAGGAAGGAATCGCTGGTTGTATCAAACGCCTATTTTGACAAAGCGATCGATTCAGGCTACCGCCTGCCTGCGGTGTATATTCAAAGGGGGGTTAATTACTTTTATCTTGGCGATGCGTCAAAGGCCAGAAAGGACTGGGAAAAAGCCTTATCGCTGGATAAAAACGATGATACTGCCAAGGGATACATAGATCAGTTGGATGATTTAGATTTTTAGCTAGTTTCAAAGCATTTATTATTTAGCAGCAAATTTTCATTTATTTAAAATTTTTGGTATAATATTACTATAATTATTTAATTTTAATAAGTTAAATTTGGCTTAATTTCCAATTAATTTAGTATGTCCTTAATATATATCATAGAAGATAATCCTAATTATTCCCATGCCTTGCAGGTAAAACTACACTTGGAGGGGCATCAGTGCCATCTTGATCATGGCCAGCATAGTCCGGAGGAAACTATCCGTGACATAAAAAGGGTTAATCCTAAATTGATAATCATTGACAGCACTTTGCCGCATGCTTCGCTAAGCGAATATTTAACAAAAATCAGATCAGATGATGATATTGCCAGAAAGCACATATTTCTCCTGGCCGATACCGGAGCTAAGGGCAAAAAAAGGGAAACAGCAACATGGGATGTAGACCTTGTATTATATAAACAAGGAGCTAATGTCGACGAACTGGTTGACAAAATAAAAAAAGTAATTAAAAATAAAAAAATATGAAAAAAACACGGAAAAGACTTCTGAGAATCGGCATTCCGGCGGCTGTAGTTATAATGATTGCGGCCGGCATTGCCTATTCCAATACACTCGGCAAAAAGAAAATCCAATATTCTACGGAAAAAGTCACCAGAGGGGACATTACCAAGACGGTAAGCGAAACAGGAACGGTTAAGGCCAGCGAAGAACTCAACCTGCAATTTTTGGCAAGCGGAAAGCTGGCTAAAATCCACAAGAAAGTCGGCGACCAGGTTAAGGAAAATGATGTTTTAGCCGAATTGGATTTGAGATCCGGCACTATCCAGCTCAAACAGGCCGGAGCAGCCCTCAAGGGAGCCCAAGCCAATCTTTCCAAATTGCTTAAAGGCGCTACAGCCGAGGATATCCGCATCGCGGAAAATTCAGCCAAGCAAGCTCAGGTTGCCCATGAAAACGCGCAAAACAGCTTAAGCAAAACCAAGACTACGTTTTCGGAAACTTTGTCGCAGGCGCAAAAAACCTATAATGACTTATTTTCTTCGGATCCGTCCGATATAACACCGCAAGAACAAGCCGTAATCTTGGCGGAAACAACATTGAATAACCTGAAATCGACTTTAGGGCAAGCCAGCGATCAGCAGAAAGCAGGCACGCTGGTATCGACCGAAGAAAAACTGGCCACCGGCTATATCGCCCTGGACGATGTCAGGAAAATTTTGGACGACGATGACTTTATGAATTTTTTCAGCGTGAAAAATTCCTCCTATAAGTCCCAGGCGGAAAGCGCCTATGATGCCGCGATGTCCCAATACAGGATCGCTTCAATCGCTCTGAACACGGCTAAATCGTCCCAGGGAGAAAACGATGTCATTGCCGCGGCAGACAGCGTTTTATCATTCCTAAACCAAACCGCGTCAACCCTGAATGTGAGCTACAAAGCTTTGGAAAACAGCGTTACCGGTTCAAGCTTTACCCAGACCAGCCTGGATACGTACAAAACAGCAATCAATACCAAGTTAACTGCCGTTAATACGGCGATAAGCACTTTGCAGGCTGCGAAACAGGCTTTTAATACCGCGACTTTGAGCTATCACACCAGGCTCAGCGATGCGCAAGCCAGCCTGAACCAGGCAAAGGCAAATTACGATAACGCCCTGACAGCCGCATCCAATGCGATTGAAACAGCGAAAAAATCAAAGGACCAGCAGGTAGCCGCTGCCGAAGCCCAGGTTAAAAGCGCTTATGAAGCCTGGCAGACCGCATTAGCCCAAGCCGAAAAGATCAAGGCGCCGGCCAGGATATCCGATATCGCCTTTGCCCAATCCCAGGTG
>CAZAFZ010000057.1:0-6432 GCA_964484745.1 uncultured Gammaproteobacteria bacterium
CTGACATGCCTTGCCGATTGCCCCGCGGTCTGCACGGATAACGACCATGACGGCTACGGCAACCCCGGCTCGCCCGCCTGCAACCATCCGGAAGCCGACTGCAACGACTCCAGTATTTGGATCCATCCGGGGGCTGCCGAAATCTGCGGAAACGGAGTGGATGACGACTGCGTCGGCGGGGACGTGGCTTGCGTATTCAGCGCATTCATCGACAACCCGCTAAACGGTGATATTTTTACAAAAAATGCCGGCTCGATCAGCTTTAAAGGCCATGCGATAGCCGGAGCTCCGCCCTACGCATTCAGCTGGTCTTCAAGCCAAAACGGAGCACTGGGAACCGGCGATACGATTTCCGTCGACACTTCGGCCCTGAATACCGGCATGCACACCGTCACATTGGCTGCAACAGACGACGCAGCAACACCGCAAACAGTTACCAAATCGATCACGATCGAAATTAAGCCGGCCGGGACGCTGACAGCCAGGATAACGATGTCGGAAACCGAATATACCAATGGAGAAACCATAAATTTCACTTCTTCGGTTTCCGGAGGTGCTGCGCCCTATACCTATCAATGGAATTCCAGCATCCAGGGAAATTTTTCTACTGCAGCAAATCCTTCTATCAACACATCGGCGACTCCCTGGGATGTCGGCATCCATATAATAACACTAACCGTAACCGATAATCTCGGCAATACGACAACCGATCAAATTACCATCGTCGTTCCTCCGCTCACATTCAATATTCTGCCCAAAGACGGTGAGTATTTCTATGCCGGAGAAAATATAGTATTTTCGGCTTATAGCATTAATGGCGGGGCAGGGCCTTATACCGTACTAATCTCTTCCAATAAAGATGGCAACCTGAGCACTTCCGGCTCTCTTTCCGGCCCCAATGCAGCTTATAATTTCAACACCGACGCCTTAAGCGAAAACAACCATACTATCACTTTTACGGTAACGGATAGCTCCGGATTGGCTGTCAATAAGTATACCAATATCCAGGTTATTCCGGTTGATCCAAGCATGGTAGCTTGTTTTGATTTTTCCGATTGCGATGACGCCGACGCTTGCACGGCCGATACCTGCAACAATCCCGGCAAGATATCTTCGTCCTGCAGCAACACTACCATTACTGCCTGTTCGAGCGGGGACGGCTGCTGCCCGGCAGGATGTACTAATTCTACGGACAATGATTGTCCGCTTATAATTGACAATGACGACCCCAAAGCGGTTTTAGTGGTTTACAACTTTTCATGCAATACGGACGCAAACGGCAACAGCTTTAAAGATTCTTGGGAATCCGCCCTTTATTACCAGCTTAAACGTGGCGTTCCCAATTCAAATATGCTTGCCGTCAATCCGTCTAGCGGCTGCAGCAGCAATATTCCATTATCCGCATTTAATTCTGAAATAGTCACCCCGATCAAAAACAAGCTGGCAACATTAAATCCTAATGCGATCTATTATATCCTATTGACGGATAATATGCCTACGGAGACAAGCGCCAATGGATATGCCCGCTCTGTCGATAATGCCTTAATGACCCCTTATGATATCAGCAGCGCTTCGGATTTTCCTGCCAGCAACTTTGCCGCCAATCCATATTTTGAAAATTCGCCGACAAAAGGCAGCGATCTGAGCCGCTTTAACCATACCTTCAAATTCAACGGCAACAACATTTTTTTGACTGCCAGAATTCCCCGGAATGTCATAATGGATCGTTCATTATACGGAGAAAAATATATCGGCTTGTCGGGCTATAACGGTTTGGGATATGTCGATACGCTGCAGGGGGCCTATGCCGATTCTTACCTGGATACCAACTACCCGACCTTCAGTGATGTTACGGCCGGTTCATCCAATTGGGCAGACCGGGTAATCGCTTTCGGAAAGAGAATTTACGCGCTAAAAGGCTGGGGCAATAAATGGGAAGCCACGGCCAAAGAAATCGGCGAATCCGGCGCCCAGTATACCGACGGCGCAAGCGCGCTTACCGCTCCCAATGCGCTATGGTACGGCGGCTGGAATAATACCAATCAATATACGAACGGCCTGAAATGGCGGGGCGGCGCGGTCGCAAGCGACTTGGCGACCGATTCGGGAAAATTTTTCCTGCCCAAGGCGATAGACGCCGGATTGACCGCCGGCGCGGGAGCAATAACCGATCCCTACTTAACAGGACACCCGCGGCCGGAAGTAATGAACTTCTTTATGCTCAGCGGCTATAATTTTGCCGAAAGTGCGGCTTTAAGCTCGCCGTCGGTGAAATGGGTGAATATTTCTTACGGAGATCCAATATACAATCCCAATAAATCCAAGGCGGCGTCTGCTGATACGACTCCTCCTCTCATTACGACAGTATTTCCGGTAACCAGTAAAACCAACAGCTCCGGCAGTGTCATTATTAAAGTTAAGGTCAATGTTAATTCCACCGAGCCGGAAGTGGCGACATTCAAGGTTGACTACGGTCCGACAATGGCATACGGCAGCACAATCAGCTATGATGAAGTCTATACGACGGAAAAAGATATCTTATTGACGGGTTTATCTCCCAATACCACCTATAATTTCCAGCTTACCGCCAAGGATCCGTCCGGCAATACTTCGATAAATCCGAATATGACTTTTAAAACCAGCGCGAACGACAGTATAATCCCTCCTGACTTTACAATCTGGAGCGATTGCTATCTTGATCCCTGCGACAATAATCCAGGCACTCCCGAGATGGATACCAGGGTAATCAGCGGTTTTACGATCGATCCTGATGGGGGATGCACATGGTATCGCGACAATGGAACCACTTGGCCGTGGATCAATTATATGGATCTCGCATTATCCAGGGGATATTACAGAATAACCCTGGTTTGCGTATTCGGCGGACTGACTAACTACGGGGAAACATTAATTATCAAGAGATGATATGGCTTATAATTCAGTTAAATTATTCAAACACGCCTTTCTCGCAATGACCGTTTTTGCGGGTTTTTTGCCGGTTTTTTTCATCCATTCAGCACAAGCTGCAAATATTGCGGCGGATATAAAAATCAAGGATTCTTTTCAGCCCGGTGAAAAAATTACATTCACCTATGAAATCAATTCTGCGGTTGCCCAAACAATAGCATTTACGCCCCAGATCGCCTGTAATCCCGAAATCCCGCAGCCGATTCCCAACCTCATTGAGGCCGAATTGAGCGGTAAAAAATATGTTGGTGAATATTCGGGCGTTGAAGTATCGGACAGCTTTCAGCCGGCATCCTGCCGTGCGATATTGAGCGTTACCCGCCCATCCACCGAGGAATTCTCCCGTGACTTCGTTATCAAGGGAAACTCACCGATAGATATGCGCTTCTTGATCTGCGAAGACTCCGGCTGCGGCAAAGAATTGAAAGACTTTTCATTGGATACGCCGTTTTATTTGAATTACAGCGCCCAGCAGAAATTTCCGGTTCAAGCCATGATCCTGGACGCGAACGGAAACGCCCTTGCGATCCTGGAACTTCCGGATTGGTATAGCTTTAAGGAACCCGGGGACTATACGATTGAATTTTCATTCAACCAACCGGGCTTTCAGCCTAAAAACTACGCTAAACCCGTTTCGATTGGGGGAATAAAAGACACTACGGCCTGTAATAATGACGGAAAATGCGATTTAGGGGAAACCCAGCTGGCCTGCCCCCGCGATTGTTCCGGCAAATCCGGATCTCGGGAATATATCTGGATTTTACCGATCGTGATTGGTTTCTGCATTTTATTGGGTGTCGTGGCCTTCTCTTTAATGCGATCCGGCAAAAATAAAACTATGGCCGGTTAAGCCATGGTCATTTATAGAGCTTGTCCCAAAACAAAGCCCTGAAAAATCCAGTCAATTGACGGTGTTCCACTCTTTCAATTTTTCTATAACTCTCCTATTTAAAAGCAAAGTATGCAAGGTAGCCCTGTATTCCGGCTCCCTGACCTTTGCTTCGACTTTTTCATGGCCTTTATGGCGTTCCAGCAAGCGGCCTATTTCCTTATCGACGTCCTCTTCGGTAATAACTATATTTTCCAGCTTGGCTATTTCCCTGATTGCCAAAAACGTCTTAATGCGCTTTACCGCTTCGGGAGCTAAATCCAGGAGCAGCTGGTCGTGTGTTTTGTTGATGCTCCCGAGATAATCTGAAAACTTTCCGCCCTGGCTTTCAATATCATGTTCAAGGTCATGCAAGAGCGCATGCGCCTCTTCGTTGACCAATGATTGCGGAAAGTCGCCGAAACGGCTTTTTTCGATAAGCTTGGTTAAAAGCTCGATTTCCAGCTTCTGCTCGACTTGCTGCTCCTTTTCCAGGCGGATATTATTACCGATATTTTCCTTGAGTTCTGAATAGCTTTTGAAGCCCAATTGCTTGGCGAAATCGTCATCAAGCGCGGGCAGTATCCTGCGGTAAACTTCCTTGAAGCTTGCTTTAAAGTCGATTTGCTTTCCGGCTAAATTCTTCTGATAGTGGTCTTCGGGATAAGGAATTCTGAATTCCCGCACCTCGCCCTTTTTGGCTCCGATTATCTGCTTTTCGAATCCCGGAATTATCTGGTTCTTGCCTATGATCAGCGCCAAATTTTTGCCCTGGCCGCCTTCTACCGGAACATTGTCGATAAACATTTCCAAATCCAACAGCACTTTATCGCCTTCCGAGGCTTCCTTGTCTGCGATCACTTCCTTGGCGCGCATTTCGGTCAACTGTTCAAGAGTTCTTTCAATATCCGCATCCTTAACCTCGGCTTTTTCCCGCTTAGCATTGATATGCTTATAATCCCCCAATTCGGCTTTTGGCAATATGGTAAAAATTATTTTATATTCCACCGGATTGTCCGGCGCTAGCTTGGTCAGCTTTATTTCCGGCTGGCCGATCGGAGTCATTTCACCGTTCTGCCTTAAAATCTCGTCTAAAACTTTCCTGATAGCCAGATTAGCGGCTTCTTCCAAGATAGTAATTTCTCCGACTTTCTGTTTAATCAAGCTGTAGGGGGCTTTGCCCGGCCGGAATCCTTCAATTTTGATTTCTTCGGCAAGCTTTTCGGCTCCCTTGGAAATATACGGTTTAAATTCTTCAGAGGATAGCTCAACAGAAAATTCAATTTGCGATTTTCCTAAATCTTGCTTTTGAATATTCATATTAATATAATCCGAAAATATCCATATAACCCGCACGATACGAATAGTTTCTACGAATAATTATTTGCTTATAAACGTAACTTGTCGTCCGAATTATGTAATATGTTTATTCGGATGATAAAAATATTTGCAGCTGCCATTGGGGCATTCGGATGTTTTAGAAAATTCGGATTATTACAATTATTTATCTAATAACTCGGCGAATTTGGGGGCAACCTGCTTTTTCCTGGAAATTATCCCTTCAATGTAGGTTTTGCCGTTTTCAAGCTTGCCCCCCATGGCCTCTTCGAATTTTGTATAATCATCGGCGGCGACCAGAAACTTTGAACCTTCATTGATTATATCGGTAATAAAAAGCATGACCATCAAATAACCCCCTGCGGATCGCTTATTTTTCAACTCTGCCATTATTTCGTCCTCTTTTTCGGCAAATTCCCGCAAATCGACTGTTTCAACCTGCCCGATCCCAACTTTTCCCTGCTTGAAATTAAAATCTTTGAAATCTGAACCGATTATTCCGGCGGCGCCAAGTTCATTGACGCTCGATTTGATTTTGAATAATTCCAAGCCATATTCTTTCCAATCCTGTATGCCGCTGACCGGGGCGAGCTTATCCAGAATTTGGACATCAACCGGAGTGCAGGTCGGCGACCTGGCAATGACCGTATCGACCAAAATAGCCGATAAAAGCAGGCCGGCCAAATCCTTTTCGATACCTATTTTATTATCGAAAAATTTGTCGGCAATAATGCTTGATGTCGCTCCCCAGGGGCGGATATCTATACGGATAGGCTCATGGTTTCTGAAATCTACCTTATGATGATCCACGATTTCGCTGATTTTGGCATATTCGATTCCGTTCGCGGACTGGATCGCTTCGTTATGGTCTACCAGAATGACCGTCTTATCGGAAATTTCGTTGATCAATTCAGGCATGTCAAAATTGAATCTCTTCAGCGCATATTCGGTTTCCTTGTTAACGGAGCCTGCGATAGCGGGTAAATAGGTGTCGGCGGATTCAATATGATTTTTAAAATACGCGTAGGCGATAGCTGCCGCAACGCTATCAAGGTCTGGCGATTTGTGGCCGATAATGTATATTTTTCCGGACATATGGTTAATTGATTATTGCTTTTCAATTTTTTCTTTATTCGTTTTCTTTTCCTTCTGCTCTTCGCCCTTCTCGTCTTTTTTTTCTTTATTTGCGGTTTTCTTCTCCTTGGCTTTGGATTTTTTCTCTTCCTTATTTTCCTGCGAATCAGCATTGCTTATCCCTC
>CAZAFZ010000058.1:0-3106 GCA_964484745.1 uncultured Gammaproteobacteria bacterium
TCGGTCTTAAAGAATACGCGAGCGACTCCGCGCACGATCCAGTACATGACCAACAGCCACGCTGCGATCGCCGAAATGATGCAAATGCCGCCGAGCAACTCGTCCACGCGAGTATCTCCGGGAACAAAGTCCGCGCCTTGATGCAATATTCGTTCGATTTTTTGCTGGCGCTTAGCCCTGGCAAAATCAGAGCCTTCCAGCCCGTAAGCATGGCGCGATCGGGCGAATTTCAGGGCCAGAGAACCGTCCATCTCCTGAACGCCTTTTTCCACGTGCAGATGCTCATAGCGCGAGCTGTAAGGGTAGGCGTCTTCACGGCCCATGACCGGATAGCTGTAGTCATCCAGGGTATTTTCCACATCAACCGTAATTCCGCCCAGTTCGTCTACGATTTTAATGAAACCCTGGAAATCAACGCGCATATGATAGTGAATAGGTATGTTCAGCAGGTCGCCAATCGCCTGCATGACCGCTTTGCCTCCGGATCCGGGCTGTTTTTGTTCGGCAAAGGCATTGATGTTATTGATCTTTCTCCAGCCATAGACTCCTTCTATCGGCACGGTCAGATCCCGGGGAATCGACAACAGGCCGACTTTTTTCGTATCGGGGTCGATGCTGACCAGCATTATCGTATCGGTCAAATATCCTCCGCTATGGTTTTCTCCGCCCATTCCCAAAAGCAGAATATTGATCCGTCCCCCTTCTTCTCCGGCCAATTTTTTATCGGCGGTTTCCACCAGATTTTTGAACTGGTTCACTAGCGTGATGCGGTTATACCAGGGAACTTGCTCGCTTATGGAATTATCTGATTTTTCGATGAAAAAAGAGAAAAACACGATAAATACAGCCGCAAAAACCAGGATATACCCGGTTGATTTGAAAAATCTGGATTTCCAGTTGATGCTCCACCGCTTTTTCGGCATATCCGCTGAAATTTCATTTTCAGCATTAGCTGATATTGCTGGATTCGGGGCGTCCACAATCGTATTTGAGCCATTTTCGGCTTTCTTGCTTTTTCGGACTTTGATGTTGATTTCTGGCATAAATAAAAAATACTAAAATATTAAAGAGCAAACCGAAAAGTTCGCTTCTTGCCATCAATTATATAATAATTGCGCGCTTTTAGCAAGCGTTTGCATTAATTATTTATAAGTGTTATAGTGCAAATAACACTTAGATAAAACATTTTTGCCAAAAATAACAGCAAGTTGACCAGTGATACTTTCAAGGAAGCGAACAGATTGTCGCTTGTTTCGTTTGTGTTATTGCAAAGCTTCTGTTTATGGCATACGTATAAATAATTATGATAAGGAATTTTTTCCAATTCATTTTCGAATTGATCAAAATTGTCACCATTTCTCTGATCATCATAATTCCGATCAGGCATTTTTTGATCCAGCCTTTTTACGTAAAGGGCGCTTCAATGGAGCCGAATTTTCATGATCAGGAATATTTGATCATCGATGAGCTGACCTATGATTTCAAGGATCCGATGCGCGGGGATATTGTCGTATTCCGCTATCCGCGCAATCCGCAGGAATTTTTCATCAAGAGGATAATCGGACTGCCCGGCGAGAAGGTTCAGATTCAGGACGGCAAAGTTTTTATCTACAACGAGTCGGCTTCGGAAGGGATAGCGCTCAACGAATCTTATTTGGCCGAAGGCACGAAAACCTACGGCATCTCGGACAGCGATATCGTGACATTGGGCAATGACGAGTATTACGTGCTGGGAGACAACCGCAATTCTAGCAAAGATTCCAGAAGCTTCGGCCCGATCAATGAAAGCTTCATTATCGGGCGGGTAATGCTGCGGGGCTGGCCATTCGACAAGATCAAGGTTTTCAGCCAATCGCCCGGATACAATCTGTAGCCGCAAAGATCTGGCAAATCCGCCAATCGATCCGATTAATCTAACTAATTTTCTATAAAAATATGCCTAGAAGAAAGGGCAAACCATATATGGCTAAAGCTGCGGCCGACAAGCAGGAAGCCGGCCGGAAAGCCAAATCTTATTCAAAGCTGCGCGGAATGAAGGATATTCTGTTCGATGAATATAAATATTGGGAACTGGTTCTGAAAAAGGCCTCGGACCTGTCGAATTATTACGGCTTCAAGCGGATCGAAGTGCCGATAATGGAGAAGCTGGAAATGTACGAACGGTCAACCGGCAAAACCAGCGACATAGTCACTAAGGAAATGTATGTTTTTGTCGACAAGAACGGCGACAAAGTTGCTTTAAGGCCCGAGGCAACTTCTTCGCTGGTCAGGGCATACATCGAGCACGGAATGTTCAATCTGCCGCAGCCGGTAAAGATGTTTTTTTACGGGCCCTTGTTCCGCCACGAGAAGCCGCAGTCGGGCAGATACCGCCAACACTACCAATTCGATTTGGAAATATTCGGAGAAGATAAGCCGGCAGCCGATTCCCAGCTGATCCTAATCGCCTATAATTTTTTTAAAGAGCTGCAGATCGACGTCCAGGTCCAGGTGAACAGCATCGGCTGCAAAGAATGCCGCCTCGAATTCATTAAAAAGCTGCTGGGATACTATAAGGAGCGCGGCAAGCGCACCAAACTCTGCAATGACTGCAAAAAGCGCATTTTGAAGAATCCTTTGCGCCTGCTGGACTGCAAGGAAGAAAAATGCGTTGAGCTCAGGGAAGGGGCGCCGCACATGGTTGATTATTTATGCGACCCCTGCAAGAACCACTTCATCAAAGTGCTTGAATATTTGGATGACTACGATATCCCCTACAATCTGAATCCCTATCTGGTCAGGGGGCTGGATTATTACAACCGCACGGTGTTCGAATTCTGGCCCAATGAACAGGGAGACGGCCGCCAGGTTTCGCTGGGCGGCGGGGGAAGATATGACGGTTTGGTGGAATATATGGGCGGACGGCCGACTCCGGCGATCGGCTTCGGGCTTGGCATAGAACGCACGATCCTCAAGATCAAAGAAAAGAACATCCCCCTGAAAGAAGATTCGGACAAGATTATTTTCATCGCCCAGCTCGGCGATCCGGCCAAACGCAAAGCCGGCCTGCTGTTCGAAGAGCTCCGCAGGGCCGGATACCAAGTCAGGCAATCTTTTACCAAGGACA
>CAZAFZ010000058.1:3116-6379 GCA_964484745.1 uncultured Gammaproteobacteria bacterium
ACAGCCTGAAGAACCAGCTGGAAGAAGCGAACCGCATGAATGCCAAGGTCTCCCTGATCATCGGCCAAAAGGAAGTATTGGACGGCACCATACTATACCGCGATATGGAGTCAAGCATCCAGGAGATCATCGATTACAATAAAGTAAAGACCGAGCTGGAGAAAAGAATGACAGAAAAAAGGGATAAGGAAGAAATGCCAGGCATAGAGTAAGAAGTTATTAGTCGTTTGCCGAAAATTAGCTTGCAGATCCAAGCCAATCAGCCGATAGAATTGAAAGATGAAAAGAAGGTAAGAAGGAAAGATTAAATTTAGTCGTAAGCCTAAGAGCTCGTAAGTCAATTTGCCGTGGAAAGAAAAGAATAAAAGATCAAAAGAAGATAGATGTTTTTAAACCCGGATGTTTAATTCCAAATGCCAAATCAAATCCAAAATCTAAAAAACCAAATATTTTAGAGTTGGACTACATTCATCCGTTAAGGATTGCGCCTACGCGAGACATTTAGATTAGAATTGTGAAAATATCCATTGAAAAATCAAAACATTAAGAAATTATTTAAAATTAAAAACAACTCAAATTTAGAAATATAAAAAAATAAAATTTATTTCTGTTTCAACCAATAAATTATCTACACATATAGAAAGGACGGTGAAATATGGCTGAATTCAAAAGGAAGAAGGGCGAAAGCTTTGAAGCATTTTTGCGGCGATTCAATAAGCGCTTGATTTCGAGCGGAAAACTGCACTTAGCCCGCCAAAAGAAATACCTGAAAAAGGATAAAAGCAGGAACGAGCTGAAAAAATCCACCCTTGAACTGCACAAGATCAGGTCCAAAAAAGAATATCTGAAAAAAATCGGAAAATTGAAGGATGAATAGAAAATCAAGAAGCAAGAATTTTAGAATTTGAAAAAGAAAAAAATGAAAAATACTCGGAGTTTAATTATTGGCTATGAGCCCGCTTAAAGAGGAAATCCAGAATGATTTGAAGAATTCGATGCGGTCCAAAGACGAGATTGGATTAGCTGTTTTGCGCATGCTTTCGGCCTCTATCCGCAACAAGGAAATTTCATTGCGCAAAGGCGGTGATGTCCTGCTGAACGATGAACAGATAACGGAAGTCATCGCCGGCGAAATCAAAAAGAGGAAAGACTCTTCGGAAGCATATAAGCAGGGAGGCCGGGAAGACTTGGCGGAGCGCGAAGAAGCCGAAATAAAATTTTTGGAAAAATATTTGCCCGAACAGCTTGCCGACGAGGAGCTGGAAAATATAGTCAGGGAAACAATCGCCGAAATCGGCGAAGCAGGAAAGAATTTCGGCGCGGTGATGGGCAAGGTAATGGCCAAAATCAAGGGCAAGGCCGCAGGCAACCGCGTCAGCGCAGCAGTCAAGAAATTGATAGAATAGTCAAATATCCAAAATCCGGAGCTAAAAAAGCTCCGGATTTTGAATTGACAAAAAATGGTTAAATAATAATTGGATTAAAAATTTTCTTTTCCTCGGATGCAAAATTGGCAATTCATTCTTGATCCCGAAATGCAATATTTTTAACCGCCGAGCGAAGCGGGGCGGCTTTCTCAAACTCGCATTTTCCTAAATGGTGCCCCCGCCAGGAATTGAACCCAAATCTTGAGATCCGGAATCTCACGTTCTATCCATTGAACTACGGGGGCCTTATGCATTTGTCCGGCGACGCCGGATGTCGTAGGCCGCTATGGAAATAACATTGAGCGCCTCAAACGGCTCCAGGGTGAAACAAGCTATTTTTTGCGATCTTCCCGGGCGCCCATAATCAGCGCTCCGATAATCAGAGCAGCAACTATGATTATAACACTAATTACCATATTCATTATTTAATTTTTTAATAGTTGCGGACTCCCGGAATATAGCGCTTGATGCTTTCAAAGCGCGAAACATTAGTGGCCTGCTTGATCTTGGAGCGGGCCCTTGGAGTTTTGACGAATTTCAGCCAGTCGCGGTTCGGGCCTTTCCGGTTTTTGTCCACGATTATTTCCACCAAATCCCCGTTTTTCAGGGTAGTATCCAGGGGAGACATCTTATCGTTGACCAAGGCCCCGACGCATTGGTTGCCGATATCGGTGTGGACCGCGTAGGCGAAATCGACGGGCGTGGAGCCTTCGGTCAAATCGTAGACATCTCCCTTGGGCGAAAAGAGGAATATTCTGTCCTTAAAAATGTCGAATTTAACTTCCCTGATAAAATCCCGGCTGTTCTCGAAATTGCGCTGGGCGTCGAGGATTTCTTTTATCCAGCGAGGCTGGCTCGGTTCGAAAGCTTCTTTTTCCTTCACCTTGTAATACCAATGCGCCGCGATTCCGAAGAGAGCTTCTTCGTTCATTTTATCGGTGCGGATTTGGAATTCGGTAGCTTTGCCGGTCGGCCCGAAAACGGTGGTATGCAGGCTTTGATAGCCGTTGGGTTTCGGCACGGCGATATAGTCCTTGAAGCGGTCTGTTTTCGGCCTCCATAAAGCATGAATGACGCCGAGCGTGCGGTAGCAGTCCGCGATCGTATCAACCACGACGCGCAACGCGAATACGTCGAATATTTCATTGAACTTCCTGTCTTTGCGCTGCATTTTTTTCCAAATGGAGTATAAATGCTTGAAGCGGCCTTCAATGCGATAGTGCTTGATGCCCGCTTTTTCCAGCTCTTTGCCCAAGATATCCCTGACTTTCTGGATGTACTGGTTGCGTTCCACTTTTTTCTCAACTTCATATTTGTACTCCAGTTTCTTGTATTCTTCGGGATGCAGATATTTGAAGCAAAGATCCTCCATTTGCCACTTAAGCCTCCAGATGCCGAATAATCCGGCAATCGGAGCGAATATTTCCAGCGTTTCTTCCGCGATGCGTTTCTGTTTTTCGGGCGGCAAAGCGTCCAATGTCCTCAGGTTATGCAGGCGGTCCGCGAATTTTATCAGAATGACGCGCGGATCCTGCGCCATGGAAATAAACATTTTGCGCAGGCTTTCGATATAGCGCTCGATCCCGCGGTATTTAATTTTACTTAACTTGGTGATTCCTTCAACCAGATTTCTGGCGTCTTCACCGAATTTTTCCTGGATTTCGTCCAGCGTATGCTCGGTATCTTCCGGGACATCATGCAGGATGCCGGCCAGGACGGTATCAAAATCAGCCCTGATCTGGGCCAGAATAAATGCCGTATGCAGGGCATGCTGGATATAGGGTTCTCCTGATTTTCTTTTTTGCCCCTGATGGGCTTTTTCCGCGAACTTATAGG
>CAZAFZ010000059.1:0-6367 GCA_964484745.1 uncultured Gammaproteobacteria bacterium
AAAGCACTATTACGGCAGATATATATGTATTTAATTGGACCTGCGGTGAGCTGTTAACCATAAATAACTTAAACCTATCTTGGACAACCGGCAACGAAACTTGCAGCGATTTTTTCTCCAACCCTGATTGCGGCAACAGAACAACAAAATGTTATTCATCCCAGGAATTTGTAGTTTATACCCCGCTTGTAGCCGACTTCACCATCCAAGGAAATTGCCTGGGGGAATCAACTTCATTCACCGACCAAACAACGGGCGGTAAGCCAAGTTATGCTTATGCCTGGGATTTTGATAATGACGGTTCAATCGATTCAACTGCCAAGAACCCCACATTCATTTATCCCGGAACAGGATCATATACAGCGAAATTAACGGTTACGGATAGCTTAATGGCAACAGATTATCAAACCCATGCTGTTGAGATCGAAAATTGCTTGGTCTGTACTGATTACGATAAAGATGGCTATAACGCTGAAGGGGATCAGTGCGGACCGGCAGATTGCAATGATAATGACGCAAGCATCCATCCGGAGGCGGCAGAATCATGCAACGGAGAAGACGATAATTGCAACGGCCAAATTGATGAGGATTTTCAGAACTTAGGCGATTCCTGCAGCGCGGGTACGGGTGCATGCGAAAATTTTGGAGAATATGTCTGCACCCAGGACGGTCAAGGCACTGAATGCAACGCAACCGCAGGAACTCCAACCCCGGAAGAGTGCAATAATATCGACGATGATTGCGATGGAACGGCTGATGAAGATATCGCGGCTGTTCCGACCCAATGCGGAGTCGGCGCCTGCTTAAATACGGGTGAAGAAACATGCATAAACGGAAAAATGGTAAATGACTGCCAGGCCGGGACTCCCGGCATGGAAGTTTGCGAAGGCCAAACAGATGAAAACTGCGATGGCAGAGTTGATGAAGGCTGCTACTGCGTTAATAACGAAACGCTGCAATGCGGCCCTCCTACCAACATCGGGGAATGCAGTTACGGCATTGAAACTTGCGTCAACGGCAGCTGGGGAGATTGCATCGGCGCGGTATATCCGGCCGCCGAACTGTGCGATGGCCTCGATAACGATTGCGACCTAGAAACCGATGAAGATTTTATCAGCTTGGGAAGTCCGTGCACTGCCGGAGTCGGCGCCTGCGAAGCTTCGGGCGTATACATATGTTCACAAAACGGACTGGGAACAGAATGCAGCGCTGTCCCCGACAATGGAACGCAAGAGATCTGCGACGGAATCGATAACGATTGCGACGGATATGTCGATGAAATATTGCCTTCTTCAACTGCATGTGGCATAGGCGGATGCGCTTCTACAGGCGAATTGATCTGTTATTTAGGTGGAATGATCGATACCTGCACTGCCGGGACTCCCGGCATGGAAGTTTGCGAAGGCCAAACAGATGAAAACTGCGATGGCAGAGTTGATGAAGGCTGCTACTGCGTTAATAACGAAACGCTGCAATGCGGCCCTCCTACCAACATCGGGGAATGCAGTTACGGCATTGAAACTTGCGTCAACGGCAGCTGGGGAGATTGCATCGGCGCCGTATATCCGGCCGCCGAACTTTGCGATAACCTCGATAACGATTGCGACTTATACACCGATGAAGATTTCACCGACTTAGGCGCATCATGCACCGTAGGGACAGGCGCCTGCGAAGCTGAAGGTACATATAGCTGCAGCCAGGATGGAAGTGGAGTGGAATGCATCGCGACGCCGGGCGAACCCACCGATGAAATATGCGGCGATGAAATCGATAACGATTGCGACGGGCAAATTGATGAAGGCTGCGGTGAATGCACGAACGGGCAAGAAAGGCAATGCGGACAAACTGACGTTGGTTCATGCAGTTTTGGCACTCAAACATGTTTAAACGGCTTTTGGGGTGATTGTATAGGGGCTGTTAACCCAGCGGACGAAATTTGCGACGGTCTAGACAATGACTGCGACGGTACTTATAACGAAGGTTGTGATATTTTGGTTTGTAAATACAATGATGCAAATGCCGACTCGATTATCGATCCCGCAGAAGATAAAATCGGCAACTGGAATATGAGCTTATTCAGATGCTACGGCGAACTTTGCGATGCATCACCGTTCTCGCTTGGCAGCACCATTACAGACCAGCAAGATCCGAATTTCGGATGCTATAAATTTTCGGGATTGGCAAGCCTAAGCCAAAGCGGCGTATACAGGATTTATGAAGCAGATAAGAATAATTGGTTCAAGTCAACTTCAACCCAGGAATACTATGACATTGCCATGTCCTTCACTCCTCCTGCCGAACCATTTACCGTAAACTTCCTTAATTATAACCAGGAATGCGGCAACGGAACTCTCGACGAGGGTGAAGCTTGCGATTTAAGCGCAGGAGTGGGAACCAGCACCTGCGCAGCCGCTTACGATAGTTCGTGCCAATACTGCTCAGCAGGCTGCGAAATCGTAACTGTCCGGGGCGGCTACTGCGGAGATGAAATAGTAAACGGCGAAGAACAATGCGACGGCTCTGCGCCATCAGGATTTTCCTGCAATAGCGATTGCCAACTGGTCCAGACTTCATCCGGAGGCGGAGGAGGAACCCCTGCTCCGAGCTATGGAGCAGTAATCCTGCCGCAGCCCGCCCAGGAACCGACACCGGCGCCTGAACCTCCGCAGGAAGTCTTAGGCGAGAAGCTCGCACCGGTCCTGGTGATCGATAAGCAGATCGTGGACGGCCCGAAAAAACCGGGTGACGTGGTGGAATATATGATCGAGGTCAAAAATACCGGAAGCTACGAGGCATACCAGGTCAAAGTAACCGATACCCTGCCGGACGGATTTACCTATGAAGACACTGACGGCCATTGGGATTTTGGGAATATCCCTGCCGGCCAGTCCAAAAAGATCTCCTTCAAGGCAATTATCGGCGACAACGTCAAAAACGGGAATTACATCACTCCTGCGTCGGCCGAAGCATTGAACCACGGCAAGGTAACCGCAGAAGCCGGGCCGGTTGTTCTTAAGCCAGAGGTGCTTGGCATTAAATTGCCTGAAACCGGGTTTGATGCCGCTGAAATGGCCATCCTGATGATAATCATAGCAGGCATGGGTTTTCTGGCTTACAAAGTCCAAAAATACGGCGATACTGAATTATAACGAAATTAGATACTTCAAAAAGAGGCAGGTAAACAGCCTGCCTCTTTTTTTAACCCCTCCCAACCTCCCCTTGAACGAAGGGGAGGAATTATATTAATTTGCACCCTGAAAGCTAAGAGGAATTGTCAATAATCTTGATAATTTAGAGAAAATACCTTATAGTAAACCAATATAAATATATTAAAACATTAAAAAATCAAGTTATTGTTTGATTAATATAAAAATTATGAACTTTTCAGCCATCATAAAACCATTGATCAAAATTTTTACAATTATTTTATGGCTAGTGGCAGTCGCTTTAGTATCGTATCTCATTCTCTTCCCTTTCTACCCTGGCATTATGTACAGAGTCGGAGAATCATCCGACAGCCAGACAGTCGATTATAAAAGCGAAGAGCAGGCCGCCGACCAAGCCGAGCAAGTTTTCGGCAGCTTGCCGGGCAACGAATTTTCTTCAATAAATCGTTTATATATTCCCAAAATAGGCGTTAATGCTCCGATCATCGAATCAAGCAACGAAGCATACGGCCTTGATAAAGGCGCCTGGAGAATGCCAGATACTTCTACGCCGGATAAGGGCGGCAACACGGTAATTACCGGGCATCGATTCAAATATTTTCCGCCGAATAACCTGACTTTCTATAATTTAGACAAGCTGGAGGCTGGCGATATTATTACTGTTGTTTGGAATGAACAGCTTGAATATTACAAGGTGAAAGAAATAAAAGTCGTCCCTGCGGAAGATCTGTCCGTCTTAAACCAAACCCAGGACCCGGTACTGACTCTCCTGACCTGTACTCCTTTATTTTCAACTGCCAACCGGCTGGTAGTGGTCGCGGATAAGCTGGAAAGTCCTGAGGTTCAATAAATATTAATTGCTTAGCTGTTGCGCTTCTCGCAGTGGCAAGCCCGGATTTTACACATCTGTATCTAAAAAACGGCTTTGGTTCAAGCCGTTTAATTTTTTGGATTGTGTTCCTTATTGTTTCAAAGCATCCAGTCTGGAATATTCCGGATTATTGATAATCAATCTTTCTTCAATAGTATAGGAAATGACTCTTTGGTTTTGCCAGGGATTTGGCAAGGTTAGGGGGTCAACCTGCAGTTGAGCGGCAGTCATCGTTAAAGCATGCATTTCCAGCATTCTACTGATTAGTATCCTGGCATCACGGAACAGAAGATCAATATCGATATGTCTTAACTCCCTCTTATCTGATTCCTGGAATGCTAAGCGTATCCTGACGCCATAGTCGGCTGCCATGTCCACGTCTTTGCATTTGATCCAAAATCTGCCAAGCATTACTTCCTGCTCTAATGGCAGGATAGAATATTTTTTCAGGTCAAAGGGCCAAAAAATCCGGTATTTTTCACCTGCCAATAAATAGTGGCCGGTGGTTTTATCATAGGCAAAACTGTCAAATGGCACTTTATACCATGTCCGGTAAAGTAAGTATACGAAAAAAGAATATGCCAGGAATATTAGATAAACCCATAGCAAGTTATCCAGCATTTTAATTTTCAAGCCAGTCATCAGCTGGCTGTTTGCTTCACCTGCTAAAGCAGGCAATTTGGCCGTAATAATGGCAGAACAAATATACATTGCGCCAAGAGCGCCTGCTGTAAAAGCAGCAAAAATTCCTGAGCCAGAAATAAGATGATCATGCCATTTTTCCCTCCAAGGCGCCATCTTGCTTCTGGATTTATCGGGGTTATACGCATTCATGGTGAAGAAAAATCCGATTCCACCTAGAATATAATATATATCCCTATTAGGCATGGGAGTCAATTCCAGTCCCAGCAATTTAACCGCTTTCTCAGCAATGAATCCGGCACACAGGCAAAGCAAAAGCATAACTGCATATTCGGCTATTTTCAACGAACGCTTCATGGTTGCCCTCCTTGGTGTTATTTATTTAAAGTTAGCAATTTTCTCGCTTTTTGTCAAGACATTAGCCACTTGTAAAATTATCATTTTCAATATAGAATAAATAATATATTTATCCATCAAGCCTCCTCTTAATTCAATGGGAGGAATTATATTATGCCATATGATGTTATTATCGGAATGGAAATCCATGCCGAGCTGAAAACAAAGTCCAAAATGTTCTGTTCCTGCAACAATGACTCCAGCGGCGCAGAGCCCAATACGAATGTATGCCCGATCTGCATGGGCCATCCCGGAACTCTGCCGGTTCCCAACAAGCAGGCTATCGAGTGGACCGCTCTTTTAGGTTTGGCTTTGAACGGCTATGTCAATGAAGAGAGCAAGCTGGACCGCAAAAATTATTTTTATCCCGATCTGCCAAAGGGTTATCAAATATCGCAATATGACCTGCCGTTGGTATATGGCGGCGCTATCGAGGTTGACGACGAAAAAATCGATATTACCAGGATCCATATTGAAGAAGATACCGGAAAATTAATCCACCCCGCAGGCAAAAATTATTCCCTGGTTGACTTGAATCGGGCCGGAACGCCGTTGATTGAAATGGTTACCGAGCCGGTTATCAGGGATGCCGCTCAGGCCAAGCGTTTCTGCCAGCTGTACCAGCAAATTCTAAGATATCTGGATATTTCCAATGCGGATATGGAAAATGGGGAGATGCGCTGTGAAGCCAATGTCAGCATCCAGGAAAAAGAAAAATGGGAATATGTTCCAAGCCGATCCAAGGGGCAATCCGGAGAAATAAAGCCTATCGGTGGTTATAAACTGAATCCTAAGGTCGAACTCAAAAATATCAATTCATTTAAAGCGATAGAGCGGGCCATCGAATACGAAATTAAAAGGCAAGCAAAAGCCTTGGCTGAAGGCGAAAAATTAGTACAGGAAACAAGAGGCTGGAATGAAACAAAAGGAATAACCGTGAGGCAAAGAACCAAGGAAACCTCGGCAGATTACCGGTATTTTCCAGAGCCGGATATTCCACCAATCAAAATAAGCATCCAATGGCTGCAAAACATCGAAAATAATATTGTTGAGCTGGAGCTGAACACGTTCGACGTCGTCACGCAATGGATCGAACGTGATCAACCCGGAATACTGGTCACCACGGAAGATGATTTCATCCAAACCAAAGTTCTTACCGCGAACCATACCAAGGCGCATTTCATAGCGATAGTAGTCATTCCCCGACAATCCGCGGCGGGTCCGGTAGTAATCCTCAAAACTGTTACCATACAAGGCAGCCGCGACGCTGAATGTGTAGGAATGGAACATT
>CAZAFZ010000060.1:0-6362 GCA_964484745.1 uncultured Gammaproteobacteria bacterium
AGGAATCGAAGGTATTACGCCCTCATGCGCCAAATAGGTGAAAAGGAAAATCATTTCTTGTGATTTTTCCAGGGCAAAATTCGCATTGAGGATCTTCATTCCATTTTCTCCGGCTCGGTGAATCAGCTCAACCATGCGGTCAATCTCTTCCAGTTTGGAAACATGCTCCAAGCCGCCATAGGTCGATTCGACCAGCCATAAATCAATAGGTTCACGAGGGGGAACCGCCGGGGAAAGGAAAAGCTTTTCGTCAGAACCAAGATCGCCGCTGAAGGCAATATAATATGGCTGACTGCTGGATTTGGCATTATCGATCCTGATTACCGCTATCCCTCCTCCCAGCACATGGCCGGCAGGATAAAATTTCAGATGGATATCTTTATCCAGCTTATACCAGGTTAGGTACTGGCATCCGCCATTCTTGATCAGTGCTACGGTATTATCGACATCGTCGCGGCCATAGAGCACATCTGAATTATCCTTTTTAGCCTGAGCTTTTACCCGTTCTTTTCTCCGGTATTTTATATCCCCATTTGCCGGGACAAGAGTATGTGCTTTAAATTTCCTGCGGTATTTTGCTTCGCTCTTCTGGATGTGCGCAGAATCACCCAATGCCACGTTCATCAATTTAACTGACGGCTCGGTGCAAAAAACCGCACACTCCAATCCATGTGCGACGAGCAAAGGCAGTCTGGCTACATGGTCGGCATGGGTATGGGTGATAATGCAGGCTTTAACCTGTTTCAGCATATCCGGAGTCAAATAGGAAAGTATTTCCATGTTCTTGGGAATCGCTTCCTGAAAATTAGAGTGGACCATGCCGCAATCGACGATAATGGACGTTTCGCGCTTTCCCCTTTTGATGGTCAACAGATGGCAAGAGCCGCTGAAGTTCATCGGGTCCGCCGCTCCGCCCAGGCAGGTATAAGTGATCTTCGTCTTGGTGTAAGGCATGATTGCTCTCCCTTAAGATCGCGGTAGTTAGTGATTTTAAAGTGCAGCAAGCAAATTACTCGCCGGTTATTCGGATAGTTTTGCTTTTCTAAACGAATAACAGCAGGAATTCGTTCCTGCTGTTATTTTAATATACGGAATTTATGTCAAGTTAGCATGATTTTTACCCTCTGTCAAACTGTAATACTTTAACTTAACTTTTTCCGTAATTACAAAATATAATATCACGATAAATATTATCAAAGCCAAATATCCTGCCTGGGGTTTGATAAAACCGAATAAAGTCTGGCCGATTCCCAGGAATGGAATTGCAAGTGTCACCGCGGCAGCAATAAAACTTAGGGTAAAAAGCATAAATGACGGATTCTTGGCCTTAAGCATGGAAAGTTTGGTGCGGATGGAAAATATCAGGATCAATTCGGTCAGTATGCTGGCGATGAACCAATAGGTATGCAGAATCTGAGGTCCTCCGCTTTTGAATATGCTGAAAAAAATGAAATCGAAAACCGTGCTGACTACTCCGAGTATAGTGGCTAATAATACAATCTCTTTAACATCGTAAGAGCGCGGCCTTTTCATCTCTGTTTCATCGACATTATCGGTCGCGATGGCGATCATCGGAAAATCCGACAGCAGGTTCAGCAATAGAATCTGGATGGGCAGCATCGGCAGGAAATCGATCATCAGCGTAGCTACGGCAATGGCATAAAAATTTCCGAAATTCGAGGCCAGGGTCGCCTTGATGTATTTTACGGTATTGGAAAAAATTTCCCGTCCGAGCTTGATGCCCGAAACGATGACATCCAGGCTTTTCTGGGTCAAAACGATATCGGCGGCTTCTCTGGCAATGTCCGAAGCGCTGGCAACGACAATCGATACATTGGCCAGCTTGAGGGCAGGAGCATCGTTGATGCCTTCGCCCAAATAGCCCACTTCGTGCTTTTCCTGCAGCATCCTGATTATGTCGTATTTCTGCTCGGGGGCGATGCGGGCGAATACATTATATGCCTGCAGGGCATCCCTTTTTTCCGTCGGCGAAAGCGCAGACAGTTCCGATCCGGTAATCACATCTTCGGCATTTTTGATCAGCCCGATCTGGAGCCCTACCGCTCCGGCAACCTCACGCGCATCGCCGGTAATGATCTTGGTTTGGATGCCCAGCGCTTTAGCGTCGGCAATGGCCTTGATAGTACTGTCCTTGATCGGATCTTCAAAAGCGATGATGCCCAGAAAAACCAATCCTTGCTCGTCTTTTTCCGAATAGCTGCCAATTTTACCGGCTAAAACCTTTTCGGCTATTGCCAGTGTGCGCTTTCCTTCGGCGCCCCTTGCGCTCATCCAGGCGAGTATTTCGGCTTTTTTGCGCCCGGTAATACCGTTGCATAGAACTAAAATATCTTCCGGAGCTCCCCTGGAAACCATTTTCTTGATGCCATCGGATTCCACTATGACGCTATTGCGTTTCCGCTCCGGCGTAAACGGCAGTTCAACCAGCCGCCGATGGCTGGATATGCTACCGGTTTCATTTTCGCTAAGTACGTTCCATATTGCGATATCAAAGGCATTATTCGGCTCTTCTTCTTTTTCATTCAAAAACGAAGACCCGAGCGCCGCCGACTTCAGACAGGCTTTTTTATCGGCGGCCTTGATATCCGATACCCGAAGCTTATTTTCGGTTATTGTCCCTGTCTTGTCGGTGCAGAGCACTTCGATGCTGCCCAAATCCTCGATCGCCGACAAGCGGCGCACGACGACCTGCTTCTTTGCCAGCTTGATCGCGCCCTGGGATAATGATACGGATGTTACGACCGGCAATGCTTCAGGTATAACGCTTACCGCCAAAGCAATCGCGAAGAGAGCGAGCTCGAAAATATTCAACCGGCCGCCTTTAATGATAAGGTTGGATATAAAGATCAAAATAATGGTAACAACCACCAAATACAGGATAAATTTTGAAAATTTATTTAAGCCCTTTTCGAAGGTGCTTTCCCTGCGGACATCTTCGGTAATGGCTGCCAAGCGCCCAACAACCGTATTTTTGCCGGTGGCGATGACTATCCCCTCTCCTCTTCCGCCGACTATTTTTGTCCCCGCGAAACCGATGCTGCCGGCATTGAAAATATCCATCTCCTTTGATCTGACCGCTTGCTTGGATTTCCTGATTGGAATCGATTCTCCGGTCAAAGTGCCTTCATCGGCAGTCAAATCGTTATCGACAATTATCCTGATATCGGCCTGAACTATGTCGCCGGCCTCGACAATGGCGATGTCGCCGGGAACCAGATCTCTCGCATCAATAATGATCTCCTTGCCTTCCCTCCTGACCCTGGCGCGCGCCTTGATATATTGCTTGAGCAGCTGGACAGCTTTCTCGGATTTATACTCCTCGAAAAATCCGAGCGATACGTTTATGGCCAGAAAGACAATGATCATTATCATGTCGACATATTCGTGCAGAAGAAATGCGATCAATATCGCAAAAGCCAGAAGATAAGTAAACGATGACCTGAATTGCCGTAAAAAAATAAAAAACAGCCTATATTTCTTGCCCTGAAGCTCGTTTTTGCCGAATTTAGACGCTCTTAAAGCGGCCTCTTCCCCTGTCAGGCCGGTAAAACGCGATTGCAGTTCGCCAAAAGCATCTTTGATGGATTTTGCAGCGTATATCGAATAAGGAGCGTTTTTGTCTGCCATATTAAAAATTATTGATGTCGGATGCTTATATTTTTATGGAATCGCTGATTGGGATTATTATCGTACCATAACATAATCATAGCACATTGAAGGTGCCGGTTAAAGATTATTTTTCCTTTAAAATCTCTTGCTAAATGAAATATATTTATATAGAATAATTATGCTAATAAATTCATATAATATAATTAATTAAATTCATTTTTATGGGCATTCCAATCGTTGCGATAATATTGATAGCGCTGCTGATATTGTCTTCCATCAGGCAGATCAACCAATATGAAAAAGGCGTTAAATTCACTTTGGGAAAATATACCGGCGTCATGGAGCCGGGCTGGAGGCTGGTAATACCGGTATTCCAGACGTATCAAAAAGTTGATTTAAGGGTTAAGGCCGTTGACGTGCCGCACCAGGAAGCAATCACAAAAGACAATATTTCGGTTACGGTTAATGCCGTTATCTACTATAAGGTGCGCAGTGCCGACAAAGCGATCATTGAAGTGGAAAATTTTTATTATGCGACTTCCCAGCTTGCCCAGACCACAATGCGGAATGTGGTTGGAGAAGTCAATCTTGACGAGCTGCTGTCGAACCGCGAAGCTATTGCAGAAAAGATCCGGGGAATCGTGGATAAAGCGACCGATGCCTGGGGGATCGACGTCCAGTCAGTTGAGCTGAAAGACGTCACCCTGCCCGAGGAAATGAAAAGGGTCATCGGCAAGCAGGCCGAAGCCGAGCGCGAGAAAAGGGCTGTCATCATCAAGGCTGAAGGCGAAGTTATCGCCGCCGATAACCTGGCCAAGGCGGCGAAAATCCTTTCCGAAGCAGGAGGAGCCCTGCATCTGCGAACTCTCAATACATTAAATGATCTGAGCTCCGACCAGTCCAATACGGTCGTCTTCGCCATCCCGCTTGAAGTCCTCAGAGCCCTTGAAGGAATGGGAAAGAAGGAATAAATATTGCCAACGATAAAAGCGCTTATAAAAAGCGCTTTTATCGTTGGCATAAAAGTTTAAGTTGGTCGGGGCGCCGGGAATTGAACCCGGATTATACGAACCCGAATCGTACGTAATACCGTTATACCACGCCCCGTATATTTGTAAGTAAATTATCTTGATCTATATAAATGAGATAAATCCGCAATGTGCGCTTGCCCCGTGAGAGCGATAGCGATTTTACGGGGTAATATTTAACCTTCCTGGCTCTAAGAGCGGAGGGGGCCGTTATGCCACAGCCCGGATTAAGATAGAATTTAGAAGTTAAAAGTAAATACTTCTAAGGCTAATATTCTTACTTCAGATCCCTCTTTGTCCTTTGAACATCTTCGGGACGCTCACTCACATGTTCGCGATTCTTGCTTCATAGGAATCTAACGACAAAGAATGCAAATAGTAGGAATATTGCGAGATTTCAGTAAAATCGCAGAAACGTAGCATAGCTACGTCTGAATATATTTAAGCACAATGGTTGATGATTGTAAAGAATTTAAATGCAGCCTTTCAGGGGCTGCATAAAGTTCAATATGATATTAGTACCGACAATCCGGCTCTGCCGTCGGCAACAAACGGAATGCTGGCAATAAATGCAAGAAATACTAATTCCATATCAGCTATCATGGCTGAAAAAACAACGGCAACCATTGATAGCAGCGATGCCGAAAAAAGGCCAAGCGCTTTGATGTCCAGTCTATTGCGGCTGAAATATTCTTTCAGCTCCTGCAATTTGCGCCGGTTGGCAGGGTTCAACCCGGAACGGAAAGCGCTTGATACGAATTCAAGGAACAAGCAGTTTGCGATGTCTGCAGCCAACCTGGAATGACAAGCGATTAATAAAAATAAGCACAATGACGGATCAACCCTTGTAGCTTTGGCGTGGACCATGCGCTATCTCCCTTTTCCTGTTGCGTTATCCATGGCAATGTTGACCAGCCGGTCAGCTTCGGTATTTTTTTCCCTGCGGATATGGAAATACTTTACTTTTTTAAACGATATTGTCAAGTTATGGATCTTTAAGAACAATTGGGCCAGCTCCTGGTTCTTAACCTTATACTCGCGGTTCAGCTGTTTGACGGCCAATTCGCTGTCCATAAAAACTTCCAACTCCTCCGCTCCTTCCCCTGCCGCTTTTTCCAGCGCCGCTATTACCGCCTGATATTCAGCCTGATTGTTGGTCGCCTCTCCGATATATTCCGAAACCGTAAAAACCGTATTCCCTGCTTCGTCATAAGCGATGGCCCCGATTCCCGCCGGCCCCGGATTGCCCCTTGCGCCTCCGTCGGTGAAAATTGATAATTTTTTTATTTTATTCATAAATAAATGGATTTAAACGGATAAATTATAAATTTATGATAATTTTTAATCTTGAATTGTAATTTGAGACTTGAGAAAAACCATACATTGTTTTCCGATCTGTCATTCCCGCGCAGGCGGGAATCCAATTTTACTTGAGAATGTCTAGATTCCCGCCTGCGCGGGAATGACAAAGGAGGGGTTTTTCTCAAGCCTCAATTTTATATTTTGACTTTTGATTCTTGAATTAAGCTTTTGCTGAGCGGAAGAAAATAATTTTATTAAATTGACGATTTTTTAATATCAATAATTTTCAGCTGTATCTCGCTTCTCCCGTTGAAATTGTTTATTTCCAAATAATAAACCATATCGATCCTGTCTTCAATATTTATGTGCACAAATGCTTCGGATTTGTTGAATGCCACGGCA
>CAZAFZ010000061.1:0-6175 GCA_964484745.1 uncultured Gammaproteobacteria bacterium
TGGCAACCGTTCTATTTATCAGCGAAAAACCGGTTATCGCACCGGCCATGATTGCGGTCCCCTCCCCGATTTCCACGTTCCGAGCAATTTGAGCGCTTGGATGAATGGCTGTAATAAATTTAAGCTCAGGCGCGATAAGTTGAATTTTTTCGTGAACAATTTTTCTTGAATAATTTTCGCCGACGGCAATAATGCAGCCATCAATTTTATATTCCAAAATCAGTTCAGGCAGATTATCTTCGCCCCCCATTATTTTATATCCGAAGGTTTCTTCGTTGATTTTTCTGAACCTATCAATAAGGCCGACAATCTTATATTTTTTTTCCTTTTCGATAATATCAATAATTGTTTTTGCGTGTCCCGATGAACCGATTATGATGATGTTATTCATAAATTTTTTGTGTAATACATAGCATATAACGCATGAAGTTACGAGTTATGTGTTATGCGTTGTGCGAAATATACCACTCATATGTCTTCCTTATCCCTTCTTCCAGCGACACCCTCGGTTTCCAGCCCATATCCAGAATTTTCGATGAATCAAGCAATCTTTTCGGAGTTCCGTCAGGCTTGGAAGTATCCCAGCTTAGTTTGCCGTCGTAGCCGACTATTTCCTTTACCATTTCAGCCAGCTCTTTGATCGATATGTCATAACCGGCGCCGAGGTTCAAGAACATCTCGCCTTTTTCATTTTGTTCTTTGGTCGGTTCGAAATTTTTCATCATGAATACGCATCCGTCAGCCATATCATCGACAAATAAAAATTCCCGACGAGGTTCTCCGGTCCCCCAAAGAGAAACAGTCGGGCTATTGTTAATTTTTGCTTCATGGAATTTTCGAATAAGAGCAGGAAGGACGTGGGAGTTTTCAAGATCAAAATTATCGTTAGGTCCGTATAAATTTGCCGGCATGTTAGCGATGAAGTTCGTGCCGTATTGCCTATTGTAGCTTTGGCACATTTTTACTCCGGCGATCTTTGCGATCGCATACGGCTCATTGGTCGGCTCGAGCGAACTCGCCAGCAGGTATTCTTCCTTGACCGGAACAGGAGCTAATTTAGGATAAATGCAGACAGAACCCAGGAATAATAATTTTTTAACGCCGTTTAAATATGCATTATGAATGACATTTGATTTCATCATTATATTTTCGTAGATGAATTCTGCCGGATAGGTTTTATTCGCCAAAATACCTCCAACCTTGCCGGCGGCCATGAATACAAATTCGGGTTTTTCTTTTTCAAAAAATTCGGATACCGACCTTTGGTCCAAAAGGTCCAGCTCCTGCCTTGTACGCACAATCAGATTTGCGTACCCATCCTTTTCCAGCGCTCTTAAAATAGCTGAGCCGACTAGGCCCCGATGGCCGGCGATGAATATTTTTGACGTCTTTTCCATAATTATTTATTAACCTGGATTCCCGATCATCTATTAATTATTTCCCTTCGGGGATAGGTGTGTCGAGAATGACAATTTATACTTTTGTGTTACGCGTTACGCGTTATGCGTTATGCGTTACACGCTTTGCGCTTCCTTATCATAGTCTGCTTTACACATGATTTCTACCAGTTCGTTGAACTTCACTTTCGGTTCCCAGCCTAATTTTTCTTTAGCTTTCGAATAATCGCCCAAGAGCTCATCAACCTCCGCAGGCCTGAAATATTTCGGGTCGATCTCGATCAGCTGTTTGCCGGATTTTTTATCAATGCCTTTTTCTTTTAGGCCTTCACCTTCCCAGATCAGATCATAATCAAAATATTCCGCAGTTTTTTCGATAAACTCCCGGACTGAATGCATTTCGCCGGTTGCCAGCACATAGTCGTCCGGTTTTTCCTGCTGAAGCATGAGCCACATGCCTTCGACATAATCTTTGGCATAGCCCCAGTCCCTTTTCGCGTCCAAGTTGCCTAAATATAATTTTTCGTCCTTACCCAGCTTAATCCTGGAAAGTCCTCTAGTGATTTTTCTCGTAACGAACGTTTCGCCGCGCCTTGGACTTTCGTGGTTGAAAAGTATTCCATTACAGGCAAACATATTATAACCGTCCCTATAAATAGAGGTCATCCAATAAGCATAAACTTTAGCTGCGGCATACGGCGAGCGCGGATGGAATGGCGAATCTTCATTCAAAGGAAGCGTTTTTGCCTTACCGAACATTTCGCTGGAGGATGCCTGATAAAATTTGGTTTTGATTTCAGCATCCCTGATCGCATCCAATATCCTGGTTGTGCCAAGCCCGGAAACATCTCCGGTATATTCAGGAAGATCAAAGCTTACCCTGACATGGCTTTGCGCGCCCAAATGATAGATTTCATCCGGCTGGATTTTTTCGAGCATTCTATTAATATTGCTACCGTCCGACAGGTCGCCATAGCTTCCAAACAGCTTGATTCCATTTACATGCGGGTCTTTTAAAATGTGATCAATCCTTGCTGTGTTGAACGTCGAGGCTCTGCGCATGATGCCATGCACAATATACCCCTTTTCCAATAGGAGCTCTGCCAAATATGATCCGTCTTGCCCGGTAATGCCGGTTATTAATGCTTTCTTCATAAAATCGATGCTAATATACGAATTAATACTAAATATACAAATGGAAACCGATGCTAATATACGAATATTTATTTGTATATTGGTATTTGGAATTTATTAGTATATTTCGCATGTATTAGTATATTGGTATCGCTCACCATTTATTTATCACATCAACAACTTTTCTTTTTACTTTAAGGTATTGGTTTATGGCTTTTTGCTCAACGTCAGGGGAGAGTATGCGGAGGATTTCCTTGCCCATAATGCGGTATTGCCCGCCAATCTTGTTGGCTTTTATTAGCCCTTTTTTAAGCATACGCTTAATAGTGCTGTTGGATATTTTCAGCAGTTTTTGGGTTTCTTCGGTTGTATATACCGCCATGGGCTTTATTTCTTCGGACATAATTAATCGCGCAACTTGTAACGCATAACGCGTAACGTATAATGTAAAAAATCTTTAATATTAGTTTAATTTTATCTCAAACCCCCCTTCAATAGGTTTTGAGCGGTCCGACCGCTCAAAGAATATCTGTTAGATATCGGACGTAATCTTAAATGTTAATAGAGATTGAATATTCTATGTTCATATTGTATCAAAAGGTGTCAAAAGGTGTCAAATACCGATGCCAATATACGAATTTATGCTAATTATACGAATATATAAATACAAATATACTAATTAAAATTAATCTTAGTTATATTTTAAATTATTTGTATATTGGTATAGGAGTTTATTAGTATTATTCGTATGCATTAGCCTAAAATAATTCGCATGTGCCCCATTCGTAGCGGGGCTCGCGGTAGCGATAACTTTATATTGGCATCGCGTTATCTCCCTTGCCTCATTATAATAGTACGGATTGTTTTGAGAATTATGGTTATATCGAGATATATTGACCTATTTTTTATGTAAAATAAGTCATATTGGAGTTTTTTTAGAGTGTCTTCATATGATGGAGAGTGATATTCGCCGGAAATTTGGTCCCAGCCGGTTAAGCCGGGCTTTACCAGCATTCTTTCCCTGTAAAAAGGTATTTGCTTTTCCAGCTCTTCGACCAGCTTGGGCCTTTCCGGCCTCGGACCCACAAAACTCATTTCGCCTACTATGATGTTGATCATTTGCGGAATTTCATCAATCCTCGTTTTTCTTAATATATTGCCAAACCCGGTAATTCGTTTGTCTCCCGACGTAGTAGGCGACTGGTCGTTATTTTCGCTGGTCATGGTGCGGAATTTTATTATGCGAAAAGGGACTCCGTTTTTTCCAGCCCTGATCTGAGTAAAGAAAACCGGACCGCGGCTTTCCATCTTGATGATCAGCGCGATGATCGGCCAGAAAACGAACGTAAGCAGGATTATTATCGAAGCTAAAATGATATCATAAAGCCTTTTAAAGATATCGAACCATTTCTTATTACCCTCGCTCAGATTTTCCAAAAACCACATCTGCGTAATCGCTTCAACAGGCACTTTGCCGATGACCGATTCGTAAAAATTCGGCAGTCCGATGAAGTTAACCTGCAATGGCAGCAGATCAAAAAGCGATGAGCGCAAATCAGGCGATTGGTGGGGATCCTGGGTCAAAACAACCGTTGATATGCGCTTTTGCAAAATCAAATCTTTCAAATTTTCGTATCCATTTACGATGGGAATGCCTTCAAACTTATCGATATTGAGTATTTTATCGTTGACGATAAAGGATATTTGATAGCCCAAGCCGGCCCGCTCTTTAAGCTCTTTGATCAATTCGATCAGCTGGTCATTGAAGCCGATTATGCCGACATAATTTTTCGGGATATAAGAGCGCAGGATCCAGTTGTACAGCTGGCGCCAGATAATGGCGAGAATCGCGAATACGGCAATGAAAATAAATAAATTTATCCGCGGGGCGATATTCACCGATTTGTTCAAATAGAAAAAAGCGATAGCAATTCCGGATGCCAGCAGAAGCACCTTGAAGAATAACTGAAGGAATTTAACCGAGCTGGACATCGAACGCAATTCATAAAGCCCGCTGATATAAAAAATCAGAATCCAGGCCACAAAGACGACAGTAAACGGTCCAAAGTGGTCATTATAAAGTCTGGAATCCGGTATGGCGAAATAGCGAACGAGCAGAGTCAAATAAAGCGCTGCATAGAGCACTATAATGTCGCCGAAAAGCAAAATAACCTTTTTTATGTTGTTATTCATGGGGCTAATTTAACAGAATTGCGTAAAAATTTCAAGTTTATCTTAATACCTCCCCCAACCCCTCCTTAAATGAAGGAGGGGAGTAGCTTCTCCCTATCTTAAACGAAGGAGGGGAATAATTCACTCCGTTTTTATGTGAATGAGAAGAATAAGTCCTCCCCTTTATTCAAGGGGAGGTGCAGGAGGGGTAATTTTTTAACCTTCCCCAACCCCTTCCCTTTAGTTAACTCGGGGGCAGGCTCTTAAATGAAGGAGGGGAATAATTCCTCCCCTTTATTCAAGGGGAGGTAAGGAGGGGTAAATAAATAAATTATTTAATTTTTATAATAATCTCATATTTTATCATTTATAATGATTATTAATTTGAAAAATAATCGTTTATCAATTCTATGCGAACCCGGAATTATAATAGAATTAACGAGAAAGAAAAACGCAAACTATTGAGAAAAAGCATGCAATTGCCGGAAGTGATCATTTGGTCACAAATTAAAAACAAAAAAATTCATGGAGTTAAGTTCAGGCGTCAATATAGCATTGATTTTTTTATTGTTGATTTCTATGCGCCTGAAATTAAATTAGCTATTGAGATTGATGGAGATTCTCATTTTTTAGAACAAGAAGATATTGAGTATGACTCTAGAAGACAAAACCATATTGAGGGATTCGGAGTTATCTTTTTAAGATTTATGAATTATGAGGTTTTTACCAATCTTGATGGAGTTGTAGAGAATATTTTTAATGTTGTTTATGATTTAAAATTTACCTCCCCTAGCCCCTCCTTGAGCGAAGGAGGGGAATATCGACCTCCCCTAACCCCTCCTTGAGCGAAGGAGGGGAATCCATGACCTCCCCCAACCCCTCCCCTCGGTTAACTCGGGGCAGGCTCTTAAATGAAGAAGGGGAGTCCAAACCTCCCTCTACTAGTTTTATATCTTTATTAATTATGGGCAAAACCCACCTTAAACGCTCCTTAAAAGCACTATTTGGCAATTTAGTACAATATTTGCTGATTTTCTCATAGTTTTGGAAAACCGCTAAATGTGTGTGCACATTACCATAATCTATTGAAAAATTTCAGTAAATATGTTATGGTCATTAATCACAATAAGGAGGGTCCAGTATGGCACTTTACATAATAATCGGCATAATTGGCTTGGCGGCAATTCTTGTTTTGGATTTTGTTTGGGTTTTACATAGCAATCCCGATTTGCATGTCTGGCCAGCAATCAGCCGCTGCGAACTGTGCGGTAAGCGTATTTTTGCCTGGCAGAAGTTTGAATACCGGGATTATAACGTTCAAATTAAAAGCCAAGCGTATTGCCGGATTGAAGCGCGGGGCTTAGTCCATATGCTTTGCGAAGGAATTCCTAAAGTGGATTTTATAGTTGATGTTATTAGCGGTTTTTTACATTAAAAGAAAGGAGAAGCGATGGAAATACGCGAACTGCCAA